>JAJYGT010000033.1 GCA_021785005.1 Actinomycetes bacterium | reverse complement strand
CGACTAGTTTGGGACGCTTTAAAACAGCACGACACCGCACAAATACAAGCGAACTTACAAAACGGTTTCATTCAAATACCTTACTTCGGCAAAAATGTTATTCAAATAAAGCACTGACAGTGGTAGTTCGAATTTTGGATTAAAAACTTTTTACCAACCACTAAAGAACCGCAATTTTGCCGACAAAGCATATAACAGCAGGTAAGAGGCTTAGTTTGTTACAGTTTGGGTTTTTTAGCTAAAGCGTTTTGCACGGTTATTCGATGGGATAGGTAAGCAAGAAAAAGCAACAAGGAGCACAAATGTCACGTAAAGTGAGCAATACTAGGAATAAAGACAAAAAACAAAGCAAGTTTGTCCTACGCCACTCGCCTAAGTTGGTTGTCGGAGGACTTTCGCTAGCCGTATTAACTGCTGGCTTCGCAGGATCCGGTACAGCCTTTGCCCAAGCTTCAAAGCACAAAGCTGTAAAGGTTTATTCTGCGACTAGTACTTCTAGCTCGACTTCGACTACTGTAACGGCCCAAAGTCTAAAGTGGATTGTTGCGTACTCGGCGATTCTGCAAATGGACTCCGTTAATGGTGCAACCGTTGCGCAATCAGCGTTTGATTCACCCAATACCTCTATAATCGTAGCTGGAAATCCTCCTTCCGCAGAGGCGACTTGGACTTCGAAATTCATTTTAGATACCAAGAGTGCGTCGAGCCTTTCGACTATGATGACCGCCACAGGTTGGAATACGACTACTGGTGTTCTGTATGACCCCGAGCATTGGTCGTACACACCTTTGGTCGAACAGTTGAATGTTCCGGGATATGTAAGTTCGATGTCTACCACGTTGTTTGGAACCGGACACAATCTAATCGTAACGCCAGCGTTAGACTTGATGGCGACATTGGCGCCGGGCCAACCTTATACCCAGTCGTTTATTTCGCTAAATATTGATGGGCTCGCCGCAAAAAGTGCGGATGCAATTGACATTCAGGCTCAATCTCTCGAAACAAATACCACAACGTATGCGAATTTTGTCACTAATGTGGCCAATGAAATCAAGGCAGCAAATCCGAATGCTGTGATTTACGCAGGTCTTTCTACCAATCCCTCGGGTAGTAGCGTAACTGCATGGCAACTTTATAAAGACGTATTAGCTACTAGCGGCGCCGTATCTGGCTATTGGATGAATATTCCTGGACAAGGGTCGTTATGTCCAACATGTGGTACTCCACAACCAAAGGTTGCAGTCCATTTGCTTAGCATGCTAGGCGCCTAGAAATTCTCACCTGGCCTGGGTGATTAGATAAGATACAGTTAGCTAGTTGGCAAGAACGAGATATTCCAGAGACGGGAAACTCTTACTGCGAACTAGCTAATTGCTGTAATTGCGATGATAATTTTCTACGAATTATTTTGAGGCTCGCGCGAGATCGTTTGCGCCCTGTCGAGCGGTGGTGCTGACCTGGGGCACGATGGGGCGCGATTATTGCTGTGACTGCGTGCGCAAGTTTCAATAACTGCACAAGTCACGCCATTAACCGCCTTTAATTTAGTTTTGCTTTTCTTGCACTATGCAAGTGTAGCTTTATAACTTGCAAATATTTTTTGAAACGAATACATGATATTTGATTTCACGCTTTGAACTTTTCGCTCGACGATTGATCTGATGGAAGTTTTAGTACGATCAAAACTTGCGCATTATGGCCAAGTGATAAGTCATTACTCAAAGATTTACTTGTATTTTCGCGCGGATTTTGAGCCAAACGCAATGATTATTTTTTCGGCACGACTGGTCAGTTGAGAATCTTGAACTGCATTTGACGGGATTATTTGATGATTTTGTTTTGCCACTCAAAGTATCAACGCATTGACAGATTCTAACCTGAGAACTTGGACATATCAATCGTGTAGTAGTAATATCGAAACGGAATTTCTATTAACATGATCCTAAGATGAGTATGGGTTATGTTTTTATAGGTAGTTAATTCTTTCGCAACTTTGAATATCGATAGCTTTTTCGTCTATGTCCTTTTCAAGCCATTGATTTTGTCATTATTTTGTCAAAGCTTCACTTTCAAGGGAGTAAAAACTATCACTTAGCGAGTTTTTAATCACTTATTGTTGCGAAGGCGTGCGCGTAATGTATAATAACTTTCGGTCGGTATTCAAGGATTGGGTCGTAAATTCAAAATGAAAAAGGGTAAAAGGCTGTCTGCGGGCAGACTGCTTGGTGTTGGCGCTTTGGCGTCCTCGGTTATTGGCGGTACATTTTTAGCGTTTACACAGAGTGGTTACGCTGCAAACATTAAGCCAATTTATCAATATTTAGGTTCATACGGACAGACAAACGGAGTTCCAGATCACTTGGAACAAGAAGTATACGCAGGTGGCAATTTCTGGATTACTGATCGTTCAACCACAAATCCCTCAATTATTGAGATAAGTGGTACAACTAACGTGGCACTCGGTGCAATTTCTTTTCCAGGAAAGCAACTTCAAGATAGCGCATCGATAAACTCCGGTGGTTGGGCTGGTGACTTTGTTGCAATAAATGATTTGGCCCCGTCTTCAGGCGGATGCCAATTAGTACTTGTAAACCCGTCAAAAGTCGCAATTAACACATCCTTTCCTACTTCAAGCGCCGGCATTACGTGTCTAAATGTACCAAATGCAACCGTAGGCAATGTTACCTATAGTTCGACTGATCGCTTCGGATCGAATATGGCCGTTGATTCAAAAGGAAATATTTGGGCTTTGGATGTGAGCGCCAATTCGGTTGTTGAGTTTGTGGGCACCGGTTCAAATTACGTAGTTGAGACGTACCCGCTGGGCGCGCTTGGTAGCGCTTATGGTTCAATGACTGTTGGACCGGCATTTGCGGACGGCACTCCTCCAACGGGAGGGCTATTGCCGATTGGACCGATGGAAGTATATATCACGATTACGCACAACGGAACCCGCTATGTGGATCAACTCAGAGCTGATCCGGGCATTCCGAGCACGATTAGCCAGGGTGAAGGCATACTTGGATCTGTCGCTCTAGACGACTATTTCTTGCCAACCCCAGGAGGCAGTTACAATCCTTTATGGGAGTTGACCTACATCAATGGCGATGTCTGGTTTACTGACAAAATAGTGGGCACGGTGAATAAGATAGTGCCTTTTAACCCCAGTCATTTGTCGGTTGCCTATCCTGTGCCACCTGTGCCAAACCAAGGTGTAGCATCTCCGGCAGCCAGACCCGAAGGCTACGGGTATGATCCCAGCAACTCGGAGATATATTATTGGGAAGTTCCGCTAATTCAAAATAGCTCAATTTCTTCGTTCAATCCTGGTGCGATTGGGTATTTTTCGCCTACAGATCCAAGTTCGCAGTTCCAGTATGATGTTGTGTTGCCAAGTAATGGTTTGGTTGGTGCAGCACCAGCAGCAGGACCAACAATAAATGAGCCAGATGACATGTTGGCAGAGTTTGGCGCTCCACTTATCGTGATTCCTGGTTCACCTCCGGTGCCAACGACAACGACCACCGTTGCTGCGACAACGACCACCGTTGCTGCGACAACCACCAGCACAGCGGTGCCGGTAACGCAGCCCTCTTCGGGTCCAACTACCACTACTATTCCTGCGACAACTACCAGCACAGCGGTGCCGGTAACGCAGCCCTCTTCGGGTCCAACTACCACTGTTGGCTCTGTTGCATCGGGTTCGAGCGCAAGTACGGCAGTGTTAGCTTCGACGACCACGGCGGCTGCGACCTCTATCACTGTTCCAAGCACACATACCGGTGAGCCATGGAGTAGTTCCATATGGTGGGCCCTTGTAGCTGCATCTGGGATCGGCGGAGTCATTCTCTTGTTGCCGAGGCGCAAGCATGGGACATCGTCTAACTAGTGACAGGTCGGATCGTTAGATCAGTGGCCTAGGAGAACTGGTCGACACTTAAAGGTTGTCTGTTAGACGGCCTTGGTGTCGACCTTTTTTCGTCTCTAGGGTTATCAGTTGATGTGTTCGATGTATTTCTCTATTATTGACGCGGCAACATATGGCTTTTGGCCGAGAACATAGTGGCCTGAGTTCGGTATTGCGACCTTAGAGAATTTCGCATTCAACTTCACCATGCGGTCGCCTACTTCTGCGTACTTTAGGTCATCAGATCCATATATGTATAGAAGTGGAATGAGTGACGAAGACAAAACACTTTGAAGGTCGGCTTGGGTAGCCAGCGAAAGATACTGGCTGGCCCAGGCAAGACCTCCGGGATCGTTTTGCAGGCGGGCTCTAAGATTAGCTTCGTCTTGATTCAGGTTTTGAAATACGTCCTGCTTAATCCAAGTTTGTAAAAATTCCGTCAACTGATCGTCGGTCGTGATTTGTTCAAGTCGTCGAGATAATTTAAGGTCTGTGTTTAATCTTGCTTGTCGTTCCAAGGAGGTACTAGGTCAGATCGG
>JAJYGT010000145.1 GCA_021785005.1 Actinomycetes bacterium | reverse complement strand
ACGACCAGAGCCGATCGAGCGTCTTTGAATCAAGCAAAAAGTACCACCATTTTGAGAGTGCGTGCTATCAAGTTCGCACAAACCCGTAGATTCGAGCTCACGAACATACCAAGCTTGGTTACTGTAACATCTTACAACAATTGCCAAAGCTTGATATGTTCGCCTGAGTCTTGATCTCGCAAGCGATCCCTTGGTTTAGATTATCCCATGCCTACAACAGGTGCATTGAGTTGAATTCCACCCTCGGAACCGTAATAGGTAGCATCTCCGAATGAGAAGACTCCACCGTCAGCAGCTACTAACCAATAGCCGCCGCCATAAGGTGTTGCTTCAATTCCAACAACTGGCTTATTAAGTGTCACTCCGCCCATTGAACCGTAGAACGCGGCATCGCCAAAGGTAAATACTCCACCGTCAGCAGCTACTAACCAATAGCCCATGCCATCAGGGGTAGCGGCCATTCCAACGACTGGTTTGTTGAGAGTAAGATTGCCAGTTGAGCCATAAAACGCGGCATCGCCAAAGGTAAATACTCCACCGTCAGCAGCTACTAACCAATAGCCTTTCCCATCAGGGGTAGCGGCCATTCCAACAATTGGTTTGTTGAGAGTAAGATTGCCAGTTGAGCCATAAAACGCGGCATCGCCATAGGTAAATACTCCACCGTCAGCAGCTACTAACCAATAGCCTTTATGGTCTGGGGTAGATGCCATTCCAACGACTGGTTTGTTGAGAGTAAGATTGCCGGCCGAACCATAAAACGAGGTATTCCCAAAGTTGAAGACCCCTCCATCAGCGGCAACCAGATTATATCCACCTAGGTTTCCCACCGTGCTCAACTGATACAGGGCGTTTTCAGTGTCGTTTAAGTAGTAAATTGTAAGTCCGCCTGTTGAGTTCTTCAAAGCGGTGATTCCAAACAAACTACCAGCAGGTTCGCTTGGTGCAACATTTCTAGAGGCAAGCGTAGATCCGTTTGCAATGCTAACTTCTACGATGGTGTTCACGCCGCCATTTGCAATGAGCAAGTTGCCATCGAGTGGATTAATTGTCACGCCAATGGGGGAGTTCAATGCTCCACCTGTCGCGAGTGTACTTACTGTTGGCGATGACCCGTCAGGACCAGCTATCGCATAAACAGTATTGTTGTACGAGTCCGTCACATACAAGGTTTGATTTGCTGCGTCAAAGGCCATCGCGCTTGGACCCAAATCCGTCGCGGAACTAGCTGGAGATGCAGTAGTGCCTGAGGGCAAAGTACCTAGCAAGCTAATTGGATCGCTGGCAAAGTTTGGTGGGGTAAGCCCTGGACCAACTCTATAAATGGTTCCATTTTCTATATTGGACCAAAAAAACGCTGGCGCTGTAGCGCTGTCGTTAAACGCCTGACCCCAGGGTCCCTGGAAAGAATTTGGTGTCAAACCCGAAGCGGTGTTCGTATTGTTGATCGTTCCAGAGCCATTGGTGCTTCCAACCGCAAGGCCATTGGGATTATTGTTGCCCATAATGATAGAGACATCACCGTTATTGGCATTGAGCGCAGGATTGGATCCAATATCTGATGTCCACAGGGCAGCTCCAAGGCCATTGAACGCCAGACCCGCGGTTCCAAAGACTTGGCCTTGAGAAATCGTTGTAGTCACTCCATTTCGGATTCGAACAATCGAAGAACCAGCTCCAGCAACTCCCGCGCTGTTGTTGAAGTCAGAAACAATTACGTCACCTGGCTGCCATAAAGATCCAGCTGTCGGTACAAAATTCGGTGGAACAACGGCAATTCCATAAGGATTATTATCGCCGTTTGCCGCCACGGTAGAGGCAACTTTCATATTCTGCAAAGATGAAAGAACCATTTGGGCGCTTGCTGGTGCCGCTGAAGCAACGCTCGTAGCAAGCGGAGCGAATTCCACGATGCCAATACTACCGAGCGCGCCGCCAACAAACAGGATCGAAGATCCTACAATTCGCTTTGAACGCGCGGTATTGCGCTTGGCTCTACGCGAAGCTTTGTCCGCAGCCTTTTTTAGGGTGTTATGTGTAATATCCATACCAAAACAACGCTTTCGAACCACCTTTGGTTCAATCAGTAATCAATTAAGATCATGAACCTGCAATAAGTCGCAAAATGTCAACCCCAAGTTATTGAACAATCGCAAAGCGCAGGCATTGCTTGGAGGAACCACTGCCAATTTATATCTCAGTTGGATCCATGTGTACCTTGATCCCATGAACACTTGCCCCCACGTAAGAAAGCAACGTCGACAGCGTTTGATGGTTTTTTGCTTTTATCACTAGACGATCCTTGCCAGTTGGCACTACATCGAATGAACCAGCTTCGACCGTGTCAATGAAAAGGTCGGGTAGGTCCAGCAATTTAAGAACTTGATCTACGTTTGATCCTTTTAGCTCAGCCAAAGCGCTAAAGGGTGGTAGATCCATTTCTCGTCTCGTTTTTCGATCAAGAGTTAGCAATTGATCAGGAGCCCGATTCGCGATTGCCCCAGCAAGCACCGAGTTTGGTTCGCGAGTTTGAACCAAAAACAAAGGATAGGAAAGATTGGCGTAGTCAATTGATCCATAAAAACGCCTTATCGCAACCGCACTCTTATACCAAGTGCGAAAAATGATATTTAGACTGTTAAACGACGATGAGAACGCCATCTGATCCACGTCGACAAGCGCTATTCCTGCTAGTTTCTCGTATCGCAGCAAAAGTGATTCAGTCCCCACCACGATATCGGCAAAAAACTCTTTTTCTTGTTTTGTCGAGGAGTCAAGAGTATCTACTTTTCGCCCCAATGCTAAAGAAAGCTCGTCGGCCAACCGGCTGGTACCAACTCCGACTGCCTTTAACGATGTGCTCTTGCAGTTGGGGCACGATACCGGGGTCGAATTATGACAGCTAGGACAAGTTAGCCCTTTCGGAAATATTTGCTCAAATGCATCTCTGGCACGTTTGGTTCGAAACTCATAGTGATGAAGATACTCGATAGTCTTTGTTCGCCCAGGCTCTAAGTAGGGCGCGCCCATGGCCATCAGAGAACCACAAATCTCACATCGCACGTTAGTTTTACATTTCGCACAGGCAAATCGATTGACTTTGCCTTTTCTATTTAGCAGCAATCCCAGCGGAGCTTTGGGACCGAGGCGTACCGACTCAATGACTGAGCTTACCCATCCGGTAAGCTCTTGATTCATCAAAGAACCAAAGTGATCACCTAGATCGACAATTTTGGTTGTGGGCCAGCAGTGAAGCTCAGTGCTAGGTCGCAATAGTTTCATATCTATTGTCGTGTCAGGACTCGGATAACCAGATACCAAAATTACTTGGCAGTGCTCTATTTCGGCCCGGATCCGTGCAACGACACTTGTCCGCCATGTAGGTTCACCTTGATTTTGATGCCCTTTATCTTGGGGATCGACTACAAATATGGCACCCAAAGTCGCTATCGGTGCAAAAACACCAATTCTCGTCATAACAACGCAGTCTGTATCGACCGCTAAATTTCTTCTCGTCTTAGTTTGACGACGATCCAGGTACAAACATTGAACTCCCAATGTCGACATCGATTTCGCAAATCGCTTGGCCTCGATGTCGGTGGGTACCAACACTAAGCTCCTTAGGTTGTTCTCTGCCAGGTTAGCAACAGTGGCCCCAACTAACTTGACAACATCATCGCAAGGGCTAACTCTCATCGACGAAGCGCCGAACACGGTAGAACGAGAATCGAATTTAGGTTCAGACAAAGATTTAGGCGTCGCATAACTTGCGCTACGGTGGTGTTTGAAAAAGTGAATTTTTGAAGTCCCGTAGCGATGTGCCGCCAAAGTCGAAACCATATATTGATTTTTACCAATGTGGTAGTCATCAAGACCAATTAGGTCCAGGATTTTATTTTTATCAATATCAACGGCCGGATTCATAGTGGTAACCCAGCCGTGACGTACGCTATGTCCCACTCGAACTAAAACCGCGGTACCTAATTCGACACAGCTCTCTAGAGCCGCTGGGACACTGTAAGTAAACTCAAGATCCGAACTCGCCACATCAATCGTAACGCCCACATAGGTTCGTTCCAAGGATCCTAAATCAACGTCATTCGCCAATTGCTCTTTTGAATTCATCGAGCTTGGAAAGTTCTTCCCAAGTGAACCCCTTCTCGCTGCGACCAAAATGGCCATAGGCGGAAGTTCGTCTATATATTGGCCTTAGCAAATCAAGATCACGAATAATCGCCGCTGGTCTCAAGTCAAAGACCTCTCGAATTGCCTTGGTTATTGTTTCAGTGCTCACAGTTTCAGTGCCAAACGCATCAACCATGAGTGAAACCGGATGTGCGACCCCGATAGCATAGGCCACTTGAATTTCACAACGCGTGGCTGCACCGGAGGCAACGATATGCTTAGCAACCCATCTCGCCGCGTAGGCCGCCGAGCGATCTACCTTGGATGGGTCTTTACCGCTAAAAGCGCCGCCACCATGCCTAGCCGAACCACCATACGTATCGACGATAATTTTTCGACCAGTCAAACCAGTATCTGCGCGTGGTCCACCCAATTCAAAGCGACCGGTGGGGTTCGCCAAAATTCGCATTCCCTTAATATCGAATCCATCGGGTATCATTGGCAAAATTACTGACTCTCGTAAATCAGGTAAAAGCAACGTATTTAGGTCTATACCGGGTTGGTGCTGAGTAGAAATCAATACCGTACTCAAACGTACCGGTCGTTTTCCTTCGTATTCAATTGTTACCTGAGTTTTACCGTCGGGCCGTAGATAAGGAAGGACACCAGCGCGTCTTACTTCGGAAAGTCTTTGAGCTAGGCGATGTGCTAACCATATTGGCACCGGCATTAAATCCGGAGTCTCGTCGCAGGCATAGCCGAACATCATTCCCTGATCGCCAGCTCCCAGCAAATCTAAGTCATCGTGACTTGCTCTACTTCTTGATTCCAGCGCAGTCGACACCCCGGCAGAAATGTCTGCGCTTTGCTCGTCGATTGAGACAATTACCCCACAGGTATTCCCGTCAAAACCAAAGCTCTCACTTGTGTATCCGATATCGCAAATAGTTTGGCGGACCAATCTAGGGATATCTACGTAGCTAGACGTGGAAATTTCGCCAGCCACCACAACGAGACCCGTCGTTAGCAGCGTTTCACAGGCGACGCGCCCATTGGGGTCGCTCGCCAAAATTGCGTCTAGCACGGAATCTGAGATTTGGTCTGCCATTTTATCAGGATGGCCCTCGGTCACCGATTCCGAGGTAAAGGTATAATTACTAGACAAATTCAAGCTCCTTAAACTTTCTACGTTCGCAGTCTGGTACTCGTGCATTTCTCACAACTATCGCACATCCATCCTAGGCTGACGCGCGCGCAAATTTTCCTAACCGTATATTGACTTGAAAACTCGTTTCAGAATTTCTTCGGCAACAGATTCCTTCGAACTAAGATCAATTCTCGAAATAGTATTTTCCCGGTCAAGGATCCAAACTGCATTCGTTTCTGTGTCAAATCCTGCACCGTCTTCACAGACATTGTTCACCACCAGCAAATCCACGCCTTTTTTGATTAATTTCGCTTTGCCGTTTTCAAGAGGATTATCCGTTTCAGCGGCGAACCCAACCGTGATAACGCTCAAATCATGCGATGCTATGTACTGGGTAGCTTCAAATAAAATATCTGGATTCTCAACCAACTGAAGCTGAATCGATTCGCCGGACCGTTTGAGCTTGGTTGACGCCGACGATGCAACGCGATAATCAGAAACGGCTGCGCACATTATTAAGATATCGATCTCATTTAATTTGCCAAAAACCGCTTCTTGCATCTCAAGGGCAGTTTCAACGTGAATAACCTCAAAACCCAGGGATTTCGGAACATCAACAGTGGAAACTGCAAAACCAGTCCCTCCCATTCGAGCAGCGATATTCAAAAGAGCGAGTCCCTGGCGTCCACTTGAGCGATTTCCAATGTATCTCACAGGGTCAATTGCTTCTCGTGTACCGCCAAGGGTAACCAGAAAACGTAAACCCCTGAAGTGTTGGTTGTGGCTAGAAATTGACACTTGAGTATTTTGTTGGGAAATATCAACTTTAGGTGAATCTTGGGTTTGCTCAAGAAGCTCCCAGATCGTGCGCATTATGACGTCTATACCCGCCAAACGACCTACGCCTATGTCGCCACCCGCTAACTCCCCTGATTCTGGATCTAGAACAAAATGTCCGCGTCGTCGAAGAGTTTCCACATTTTCAACAACGCTCGGATTTTCCCACATTTCAGTATGCATTGCTGCACAAAACACGACCGCCGACCGACTAGCAATCAAAGTGGTCGAAAGAACGTCATCGGCTATACCACATGCGGCCTTGCCAATAATATTCGCAGTTGCAGGAGCGACAACGATCAAGTCGACCGATCTACCTAGACTTGTGTGTATCATGGGGTCCGAATTGGACCAAAGATCAGTTATTACTTCGTTTTTGGCTAAAGCCTTAAAGGTCTGTGCCCCAACAAAGTTTAATGCGCCAGCCGTCAAAATCGGAATTACGGTGGCGCCCGCATCAACCAAGCGCCGACAAATTTCGACTGACTTATATGCGGCAATACCGCCAGTAACACCTAACGCTATCTTCTTGCCCTGCAGGTCCACCTCAAAATTAGAGTCCACTGTCAAACATTCCACCTTGGAATTGCGCTTTGATCAAACAGTTGGTTTGCAGATTGATGGCGCCGCTCCCTAATTTCACCAGACCCGTTGTTGTACGAGTAAAAGCGCAGGCCGCTATCAATCGCTAGATGTTAAATCATCTATTTCTTCAATTGCCAACGGATCATTAGTTAGTTCAAAATCGTCAAGCGCTTCATCGCTTTCGAGAAACGATAACTCATTCGCGGATGGCTCATCTCGAATCGGCTGAACTAAACTCTCGGCTATCTCTTCAAACGCAATGGATAGAGGCTTTTCTGAAATGGAATCCAGCTGAGGCGGAACAATAGCCCCCAGGTTTCCACCCAGGTGCGCCTTATAAGCGTTGATCTGTCTGGCGCGCCGAGCACCAAGGGTCACCAATGAAAACTTGGAGTCGACCTTATCGAGCAAATCCTCAATCGGCGGACTCATCAAAGACTTAGGAAATAAATTTGCGGTCAAAACGTATCCCTCACTATGGCACAACGCATAAACAACTAGCTAAAAGCGCTAGTCAAGTTGGCCTACGAACGGTATATAGCATAGTTGAAATGAGCACATTGTAAGCTAACAAAGCGCCTAAGCAAGTGTTAGCTGGCCGGCAACCAACCGCAGTGCCCACTAGTAAACATCATTTCGCATCAAAAGGTTAATTGCAAGAACCGAGTCATACCACTGTACTTGCGCAATCATCAATGCAGCGTTTTATAAAGTGACCTACCCGTGCGACGGTTTCCGTAAGATCCAAGTTGACAAACTCGGTTCCGCCAAGAGCTTTAGCAGCACCGATTTCTTGCTGAGCTAACTTTACCCGCGCCTTAATATGATCATGATTATCTCCCCTCGCCTCAAGGCGCCGAATTAGCTCCTGTTGGCTTGGAGGTGACAAAACAATGATTACGGAGTCCGCGAACTTCTCTTTGATCTGTCTGGCACCTTGGACATCAATCTCAAGCAGCAAGTGTCGATCACAACCAAGAACATCTTGACAGGGCCAAGGCGTTCCGTAGCTGTTGTCGAGAAAAGTTGCCCACTCTATGAAGAATCCTTCTTCTGTCTTGGACTTAAACTCCACATCAGAAGCAAACACATACGCATCTGAGGGTTCACCCGGCCTTTGTTGCCGAGTCGTCCAAGATCGAGACAACTTCAAGTGGTCGACCGTGTCGATTAGCCGAGATGCGACGGTACCTTTACCGACACCTCCCGGCCCACACAATATGAATAACACTTTTATCTAGAAGTCGTTATGACTTCGTAGATTCCAAGAGCGCTTGCTTTTGTTTTACGCCCAGACCTTGTAGACGTCGGGTCTCTTTGATCCCAATACTGTCCATAATCTTCTTGGATCGAACCTTTCCGATTCCAGGAAGTGACTCAAGAACTGTAGAGACTTTCATCTTCCCAACGAGCTCATCGGTCGGAGCCTTATCCAACAACTCAGCGAGCGTAACGCTACCGAGTTTGAGCTTCTCTTTAATTTCTGCACGCTGTTTGCGGGCTTCTGCCGCCTTCTTCAAGGCGTCTGATCTTTGTTCTGCTGTTAATTGTGGAGGCAATGGCATAATGCGAAATTACCCTAGCAAACGACTCTTTGTGTCACTTTCGGACAAATTAAGGAAAAAATCATTAAATTTCTTATATTATCATTACGTATTTTCTATTATCGTATCGTATTAGGCACAGTTTTTGTCCCAGTGTTCGGATTTAGCAAGCAAGATGCGCCACACCAGGGCGGACGACTCAGGGTAGAATGCGTCCGCATCAACCAGTCAATACGTTCAGACCTATTCCAATATTTAGACCTGCAGTTGCTTTCACGAATCCAAGGGTAAAACTCAATCGACAAAGACAATCCAGTTATGAAAAATCAGTTTTGACATAGATAACTTAGGTGTTAGGAAAGACCTTGAATTAACATACGCTTACTTTTGACCCTGAAATCATTTCATAACGCCAAATACAGTCTCAATGGTAAATAAACTGAAATACAAGCCACAATTAGAGGGGCCAGTGAGACACTTTTATCGGTTCGATATCACCTGGGCACAGTTCTACCAGACGAAACCGGCACACGTCGATGCGACCTTAGAATCTCTTTTGCCTGATAAACGAGCTTAGGGTTAGTCTGATTTAGTACGTACTCTGAAAATAATCTGGTCCAAGAACAATCCGACAACTTCTTCATGATTAACTGAAGCAACGCCAACGTCGATTCTTCGCAAAGCGCAATATCGCCCGCCATCATCCAACTTGCCAAGAGCTCCAACTGAGCAGCACCTATATCTGAAAAATCGTCTATGGGCAAAGAAACACTCCGGCACGAATATTGTACGAGATTTGCCAAATCATCGTCAATCTCAAATTGAGCAAAAATTAACAGCCATGCGGCATTGGGTCGGGAAGAAACGAGATCCACGAAGGGCTGTTTCCTTAACCTCAAAGGGGACGACGGATTTAGGGTAAGATTCTTACGAACTCCGCGATGCGGATCCAATGCCAGACGAGCATATACGTCCACCGAAATTGACGGATTTAGCGCCAACTTATACCGTACCGAATAGTCATGATCACGTGACAGCAATTCAATCAGTTCGGCCGAAATAGCGCTATTTGACGCTACGTTTGACCTCACGCCAGTATTTGTGTCTCGGGCCATAGCGTCCAATAAAGCCGTTTCCGGCCAAGTGGAGGCCAACGCCCCTCGTACTCTCCAGTCGTGATCTTGCGCCAAATAAATTGCATCGTTTTTATCCAAATTCCTATGGCTCGCCGCAATTGATCGATCGTCACTTGATGCCGAGCGTGACAATATGGAAATTGTTTCTTTGGGAGTACTTTCGTTTCTCCCAACTGCCAGACGAACCATATTGACGGAATCGTCGGCAAGCTCACGCCATAAGAACTCAGGCAACGTCGGATTCGACGCCGCCCCGGCACGAACATTAGCATCGCGATCCCGTGCTAATTCCTCGAGCAACTCACTCGGTGTAGCTGGATTAGCAGCAATCTTAGATCGAATTACCACATCAGTTGAGGTGGCCAATTCCCGCAACAACTGCTCTGGTGCCGCGATATTGGCGGCCACGGAATAAGTCGCATGCAACTCCCTGGTACGAACAATTCTCGTTAGTATCTCACCAGACACACTCGGACATTGAGCCAAGATTGCTCGGCCATATTTATATTGCACAGCGTGACTAACCACTGCCGGTGAAAATATTGTGGTTTTGGGATTTTGGTTTAGTGCAGCGAGATCTTCAGGAGAGACACCGCCACTAAGTCCATCCCGGATTAGTTCGCCAAGCTCACCGAAAGTATGCGTGGTATCAGAGCAACGATAACGGAACTTTTTGGATAGCTTTTCAGAGCAATCTCCGCCCCATAACGAATAACACAAAAAATTGTCGTCGACATCCATAAATTGCTCCATCTAGGTGTTTGCCATAGGATTTGCTTCATCTAGGTCTTAGAATTCTTAAAGTATCGTTCGTATGCTTGTGAACGGACCTTGAGCCCGACTTGGACTTACGTCTAGTCTTCACAGTTTGGCAACAATTGAAAATATGTCTATGGCTAATGAACGAAAGTTCTTTAACCAAGTTCGCGACGCAATGTCGCAAGAGAATCGTCCAAGTTTCTAGCAGCGGTAATACTTCTACCAATCACCAATAAATCCGCTCCAGCCGCGATCGCAAACCCTGGTGTGGCCACTCTGGCTTGATCATGGGCTGTATCGCCTTCAAAGCGAATGCCAGGGACTACGCCAAACAGATTCGGTTGAACCCTTTTTATGAATTCCACTTCATGTGCGGAGCTTACAAAACCTGCAACGCCACTGGCGGCTATCATTTCCAAACGTTCGTTGAGCTGTTCTCTTGAGACTTCTTTTTGGCTAGTGAGGTACGTTATTGCAAGCGCTTTAGGAGTGACCGGGATCTCCAAAGTAGCCGCACCCTCGCTTAGACCCCGTACACAAGCCTGAAGCATCTCTATTCCGCCATCGCTATGGACCGTGAGTAAATCGACTCCATAACCTGCAACTACCTTGGCGGATCGATATACAGTATTGGGAATATCATGCAACTTCAAATCTAAGAAAATGCGATAGCCAAGGTCTTTAAGCGGATAGATAATTGACGGTCCTTCGGCGAAAAATAGTTCAAGACCTATCTTGACGTACGCGAAATATTCGACGCATTCACGAGCTAATCGGAGCGCATGTACTGAATCATCGGTATCTAACGCCAGCGCCAACCTATCTCTTTGCTTCATAACACACTTTCTTGACACTTGGGTTGAATAGACACTCTTGGAAAATTTTACGTCGGATCCCGAAACTCTAACGCCGATTTCGTAGCCGCAACCCCCCCGCGGTGTGCGGCTCCCGTGAGATCGCTAATCCGTTCAAAACCTAGGCGCGCCATAGCGAGTGGGAGTTCACGCAAAATTTTCAGAGCTGCCCGCGGATCGACAAATGATGCGGTCCCCACCTGTATGGCCCGCGCCCCAGCTGCGAGAGCCTCTATTGCGTCATTAGCGGTAGAAATACCTCCAACGCCAATTACCGGGAAGTGCGGAAATGAAGCGTAACTGTCATAAATAGCTCGAATCGACATTTGACGAATTGCCGGTCCTGAAAGACCCCCGCTTCGC
Source organism: Actinomycetes bacterium (assembly GCA_021785005.1). Taxonomy (GTDB): domain Bacteria; phylum Actinomycetota; class Acidimicrobiia; order Acidimicrobiales; family Acidimicrobiaceae; genus Acidithrix. The sequence goes on along the minus strand of JAJYGT010000145.1, from coordinate 9,155 downwards.
GCGCCCAACGTGGGCAACAAAAACCGTTTGTCTAGCGCCATACCCAGCACCGTGTTGATAAGCACTACACCGCTGGCGCCACCTTCCACGCAGGTGGCCACTACCTCTTGTAGCAAATGGGTATTGGGGCTTAGCTTGACAAAACGGGGCAGCTTGCAAGTTTGGGTCGCAACAAGGATCTCAGCAACTGCTTGTGGCGAATGTCCAAACATGTTCATCGAGTCCTCAATGTTTGGACACGACACATTTATTTCTACGGCTTTAACAAAATCTCCAACACCATTAAGTTCCGCTAGAACTTTGGCGTAATCTTGCACTGTTCTACCCCAGATTGAAACTATGGTTGGAACGTTGTTCATGCGCAGTTTTGGTGCATGAAATTCCAACCAACCTCTAACACCTGGGCCAGTAAGTCCTACCGAATTGATCATAGAAATGCCCGCGCCAGACACCCTCGGTGCAGGGTTTCCTTCGGTTGCAAAATGTGCCAACGATTTCGTGACAAAAGCACCTAGATCTCGTTGATCGAAATATCCCTGTACTTCAGTTGAGAACCCAGCAACACCAGACGCATTCATAACTGGTGAACTCAATGTGAGCTCGTTAGTTAATCTGGTAGTTAGATCAATCACCTAGTCACCTAGATCCTTTCGCATTCGTATTAAAATCTCGTGCTGTTGGAACTCACACTTCAAGTAAGTATTTCGTGGCTTGTAGCAAGTAGAGTACCTTTTGCATGAGGCTCGTCCTGTAAACCAAGCGAGTAACGCGTATTTCTTTCTATCGTAGATTCACCCGAACCTGGTCATAACTTCTACACGGGTAGATGATGGGCTTGAATACTTTTTATAGTCATTGGACCCTGGCTTAGCGCATCGATAGCACCTACCGCTGCAAGTGCCGCGGACATTGTCGTAATGCACGGTACACCGAACTTGTTCGCCGCGGTTCTGATGTGATACCCGTCACTTCGCGGTCCTCGCCCTCTTGGTGTATTTAGAACGAGTCCGATTACACCAGATGATATCAAAGCTACTGCATCAAGCTGATCTGCAACACTTTCGCCTAATTTGCCAACTATCTTGTCTACTTCGATTCCATTTAGGCGCATAAAACTCGCCGTGCCCGAAGTCGCATACAGGCAAAAACCGAGTCGCTTTAAGTCCTTTGCAATGTCAACGCCGTGCTCCTTGTCACGATTGGCCAACGACATAAACACCGATCCCGCGGTTGGTAGCGCTGACCCTGCCGCAAGTTGAGACTTGGCAAATGCAAGCGCAAAAGTACTATCAATACCCATTACCTCACCTGTGGAGCGCATCTCAGGACCCAATAAAGTATCAGATGTCGGGAATCGCGCAAAAGGTAACACCGCTTCTTTTACCGCAAAATAATCGGCTTGCACAGTGTCTTCGAGGATTTTCGAAGCTCGAAGCGATGCAAGTGTCTCGCCAACCATGACCAAGGTCGCAACCTTGACCAACGGAATACCCGTCGCCTTAGAGACAAAGGGAACTGTTCTTGAAGCGCGCGGATTCGCTTCAATAACGTATACTTGACCTTGCTTCACAGCAAACTGAACGTTGATCAATCCCACTACGCCTAGTGCATCCGCAATTGCTCTAGTGGATAAAGCAATTTCATCCAACGTAGGTTGCGACAAAGTAATTGCGGGTATTACACAGGCAGAATCGCCAGAATGAATTCCTGCCTCTTCGACGTGTTCCATTATCCCGCCAATTATCAAATCGCCAACAGAATCCCTAACTGCATCCACATCGACTTCCACTGCGTCTTCAAGAAATGAGTCAATAAGCACAGGTTTGTTCTGTGCTTCCCCACCCTCGGCTCGTAATTTCACTAGCTTGGAGAACGCAGCTGTAAGTTCGTCCCCGTCATATACAATCTCCATGGCCCGACCACCTAGCACGTAAGAGGGCCTGACCAAAACGGGAAAACCTATCTCTTTCACCGCATCAAGCGCTTCATTGAGCGTATTGACCGTCGCGCCTGGTGGCTGTCGAATACCGAGCGATTCACACATCGCAGACCAACGCTTACGATCCTCAGCCGCATCGATTGAATCCGCCGGAGTGCCAAGAATAAAGCGAGGATCAATTCCTTGAGCGAGCTTAAGGGGGGTTTGACCCCCAAGGCTGACAATAACACCTGCAAAAGTCGAACCTGGTTCGTTTGCCAACTCAGCTTCTAATACGGCATCCAAGTCTTCAGGAAACAAGGGCTCGAGATAGAGCTTGTCCGAGGTGTCATAATCGGTTGAAACCGTTTCGGGATTGCAATTCATCATAATAGCTTCGTATCCTGCCTCTCGTAAGGCATACGCAGCATGAACGCAACAATAATCGAATTCGATCCCCTGACCAATCCGATTAGGCCCAGAGCCTAAGATCAATACCTTCTTACGTGGCTGCACCACCACCTCAGATGTATCGTCAAAGGTCGAATAATGATATGGTGTTTGAGCTTCAAACTCCGCAGCGCAGGTGTCAACCGTCTTGTACACCGGGTTGACGCCCTGTAGCTTTCTTACCTTGGTCACAACAGAGGTTGGCACCTTTATCAAATACCCAAGCTGCGCATCTGAAAATCCAAGTCGCTTCGCCCTCAAAAAGTCCTTTTTTGTGACAAGTTTCTCCATCGAATCTTCATCGTGAACAAATTCAGCTAATTTACTCCAAAATTTCTTTTCATTAGAAATAACTTCAAGTTGGCTTAAAAACCAAGGATCGATCTTGGTTGCTTCATAAAGTTCTGCAACAGTGGCGCCAGCTCGAATTGCCGCTTCGAGTTCAAAAATCCGGCTCGGCGTCGCAACGGACGCTCGCAAAATAAGTTCTTGAACGCTGAGGTCCTGGAGTAGAGAGTCCAAAGGATCGGCGCCTAGTCCGAAACGTCCTAGTTCAATCGACCTTAGAGCCTTTTGTAGTGACTCTGCAAAATTGCGTCCGATTGCCATTGCCTCGCCCACCGATTGCATCCGAGTAGTTAAAGTCTCTTCGACTTCAGGAAACTTTTCAAATGCCCATCTTGGCACTTTGGTGACCACGTAATCTATTGAGGGTTCAAACGATGCTGGTGTCAATTTAGTAATATCGTTTTGCACCTCATCGAGTCGATATCCCACCGCCAACTTCGTAGCGATTTTAGCAATCGGAAATCCTGTTGCCTTGGAAGCTAAGGCTGACGAACGCGATACGCGAGGATTCATCTCGATAATTACCATTTCTCCATCGTTAGGATTTATCGCAAACTGAATATTTGAGCCACCAGTCTCAACGCCGATTCGTCTAATCACCTTAAATGCTGCATCGCGCATCAATTGATACTCATAGTCGGATAACGTTTGCGCGGGAGCAACCGTAATCGAGTCACCCGTATGTACACCCATGGGATCAAAATTCTCGATCGAACAAACGATCACAGCGTTGTCAGCGTGATCGCGCATAACTTCAAGTTCGAACTCCTTCCACCCTGCAATAGATTCCTCAACTAATATCTCAGAAATTGGAGAGGTCGAAAGTCCCAAAGAGGCGATCTCACGAAATGCTTGCTCGTCTTGCGCGATCCCAGTACCGGCTCCACCAAGGATGAAACTAGGCCTAACTACAATTGGATAGCCAATCTCTTGAGCCACAACAAGGGCATCATCAAGCGTGTTGGCAAAACCGGACCTCGGAACCCTAAGTCCAATTTCTTGCATGGCGCCCTTGAACAATTCCCTATTTTCAGCCGTCTCTATAGCAAGTGCATTAGCCCCAATCATTTCAACGTTATAGGCTTCAAGCACTCCTCTTCGAGATATTTCCATTGCTAAATTGAGTGCCGTTTGTCCACCCAACGTAGGCAGAACAGCATCTGGACGTTCTCGCTGTATCACCTGGACCAAAATGTCTGGATCAAGAGGCTCGATATAAGTGACATCTGCAAAGCTGGGATCGGTCATGATCGTCGCAGGGTTCGAATTGACAAGAATTACTCGATAACCCTCTTCGCGCAAAACTCTACATGCCTGGGTCCCTGAATAGTCAAATTCGCAGGCCTGTCCAATTACAATAGGGCCCGATCCAATAACGAGCACAGATTTTATGTCGGTTCTAGCTGGCACTATAGTTTCCTTCCAGCTGACAAAACACTAGCAAACACAGCCGTATCATCGCTTTTTGATTTCATCCAAAAAAAGTTCGAATAAGTAATAAGAATCATGGGGTCCAGGTGCTGCCTCTGGGTGATATTGCACCGAAAAGGCCATGTCCTTTCCTAATGAAAATCCTTCGACTACTCCATCATTTAAATTTTTATGAGTAATCACCGCATCAGAGCGGGCGCCAAGAAGTGAATCCTCATCGACCGCGTAGTTGTGGTTCTGGCTTGTTATCTCTACCACTCCGTTGCTAATTCTCCCAACAGGGTGGTTCCCGCCATGATGCCCGAACTTTAACTTATAGGTGGCGGCGCCAATTGCTCTGGCCAAGAGTTGATGACCAAGGCAAATTCCAAAGATGGGAACTTGGCCAAGTATCGCTTGTATTTGTGAATCGGAATACGTTACCGCACTTGGATCACCAGGGCCATTTGACAAAAAAACTCCATCGGGGGCCAGATCTAAAACCTCACTCGCGGGCATATTCGCTGGAACGACAACAAGTTCAAAACGATTTGCGAGATGTTCAATCATGGAGTTCTTCATTCCATAATCGATTGCCACCACCCTGGGAGCATCCCGTTGACGAACCAAAACTTGAGATCTTGTTACCAACGAGGCCAAGTCCTTATTGTCGGTAGACAACTTTGGACTTACCTCAAGCTTGAGCTTTGTAACATCACCAGAACCAATAACTCCAGGCAACGACCCAAAAGATCGAAGATGCCTAGTAAGTGCCCTGGTATCTAGAGAGGTAACCAGCGTTGCTCCCGACCTTTCGACCAGATCCAAAAGAGAGTATGCAGCCCGGTGATTTGAATATGTCTCAGAATAGTCTCGAACAAGAACCGCGTTAGCCCATATCCGATCCGATTCCATATCAATGTCATTGCAACCGTAATTTCCAATATGAGGATTTGTAAATGCAATCATTTGTCCAGCATATGAAGGGTCCGTCACTACTTCTTGGTAGCCAGTAAGGACCGTGTTAAACACCACTTCACCACTAGCCACATGTTCGTTCGCACTTACCTCGTTGCGCGAAACTATCTCCAACGGGAATACTGCGCCATCGAGCAATACCAAATGACCTGGTGTCCGAACTATCTCCTGGGTAGCAAACCTCAACACCAATTCTTTTCCTCGATTACACGTCCGTTTTTTACCAAATGTCTTCCTTTTACAAACAAATCGCGAACCTCTCCATTAAAAGTCTCACCGATATAAGGCGAATTAGTCGCCTTCGAATAGAGCTTGGCGTATGTGGCTTGTGTAAATGCCTTTGGATCAAATATCACGAATGTCGCAAATGATCCCGTTTGTAAAGAGCCCGACGATCCTGTTGGATACCCAATGAGACGACTGGGCTTCCAGGACATCATTGACACAATTAGCCACAGCCACCTAAGAAGACCCTTTTCTTCCGCCGGACTATTCAGATTATCTATGGTCACGTCGATACCCGGCGGTAAACAGTTAGGTGCAATCCCGTAACTTTGGGCAATTTTTGCCCCCGTAAAAAGTACCACCAATGCATGTTGTAGACCAAGCATCCCAAATGCCGCCTGATCCAAAGTGGTGTCTTTTTTCCAACTCGGGTGAGGTGCATGATCAGTCCCGATGACATCGAAAGTACCGTCACTTAAATGTTCCCATAGCCACGCAACATCTTGCTTAGTTCTAAGTGGAGGATTTACCTTGTATCGGGCATCGAAACCCTCAAGTCTGCTGTCATCTAAATACAGGTGATGCGGAGTTACCTCTGCTGTTACTTTTAATCCATCTCGTTTTGCCCTTGCGACTAAGTCAGCCGAACGAGTCGTAGACAAGTGTAAAAAATGAATCGGAGCGCCAACACTGCGGGCAAGTTCAATATCACGTGCCACCATTGTCTCTTCGGCAGCAGCGGGAATCGAAGAAATACCGAGTCGTTCTGACACGGACCCTTCGTTCATGATTCCACCGTTAAACAATTCCTCGGTCTCGCAATGTTGGGCCAACAAAAGATTCAATTCATTACTATATTGGAGCGCCCGCAACATCAACCTGGGATTTTGAACCCCTTGTCCATCGTCTGTGAAAACCTTCACGCCTACATCTTTTAGCGAGGCAAACGGTACGAGTTCCTCACCTGCTCGATTCTTAGTAATCGCAGCACTGGACAACACATCGATCGGCAGCTCCTGTGTCATTTGTTTCAACCAAAGTACGCGAGCTGGCAAATCAACGGCTGGCTCCGTATTAGGCATTGCCAATAACGCACAATAGCCACCTGCTGCGCCCGCCTTCGTGCCACTTATAAATGTCTCTGCTTCTTCTCCACCTGGTACGCGCAAATGTGTATGAGGGTCGACCAGACCTGGGAATACAATGCATCCGGTTGCATCAATCTTCGTTGAAACTTCAACTAATGTTTGATTGAACAAACTCATTTTTCCGACTTGAACGATCTGATCGTCCTGGACGATGAAGTCAACTTCTTTAAATCCATCTATATCTAGAACATTTGCGCCAAAAATCAACCAGCTTGGTTTATGCGACAAGACTTTCACCCTTACGAAATATTTCGGCGAGCACCGCCATGCGAACAAACACGCTATTTGTAGTCTGAGTCCTTATCAAGGATTGGGTTGATTCAGTAATATGCGAAGCTATTTCCATACCCGGATGAACAGGGCCCGGGTGCATCATCACTGCACTATCTTTGAGTCTAGCGAAGCGCTCCTTTGTCATCGAATATCGCAGAACATACTCTGAGTTAGAAGGTAATAGTCCTTCAGATATCCGTTCCTGTTGCAATCGCAACATATAGGCCACATCTAAATTCGAGAGAACTTTGTCAAAGTCGTTTGAGCGCTCCACCTTTTCTTCCCAACTGACCATGGGCAAAAGGGTAGCTGGACCAATTAACACAACTGTAGCTCCAACTTTTAACAGAACATCAATTAGAGAGCGCGCCACGCGGGAATGAACTACATCTCCAACCAAACCTACGCGCAAACTAGCCAGGTTCTCGATTGACCCAAAGTACTCAACTAAAGTCATTAAATCCAACAATGCTTGCGTCGGATGTTGGTGTGCTCCGTCACCTGCATTAATGACTGGTAGCCCGGTCCAATTATGAATCAAATCAGGCGCCCCCACCGCGGCACTTCTAACGATTAGACCGTCAAATCCGTATGAGCCAATAGTTGCAACCGTATCTTTGAGAGTCTCGCCCTTGGAAAACGAAGAAGATTGGGCGTCGAAATTTACGGACTTTGCGCCTAGGCGACTTAGAGCAACTTCAAATGAAACTTTGGTTCGGGTAGAAGATTCGAGAAACATCATCGCCAGTTCTGTGCCCGCTAACAGATTCTCAGTCGCGCCAAATTCTTTTGCGTGAATCGCCTTGCTTATTAGATCGTTTAAATCCTCGTAGTCCAGCTGAGCTGTAGTTAATAGCCCCGAGGCTCTAAGATAAGATCTCGAATCAGGATTCATTTTCCATACCGTTTGGCAAGTCGTTTTGATAGATCGATATCATGTCCGGGGTAACTTCAACATATTCGTTCAACGAGGTCGGCAAGTTCTTTCCGACGTAATCCGGTCGAATGGGAACTTCACGGTGGCCACGATCAACCATCACAGCTAACTGGACTTTTGAAGCTCGGGCACGTGACAGCAAAGAGTCAAGCGCAGCGCGCACGGTTCTACCGGTAAAAAATACATCATCAACCAAAATTACGACCCGATCCTTTGGGGATACGGGCATGACTGTTCGATCCAAAGTAAGCTCTAGGACATCGTCATCTTGGCGGGGATAGTCATCTCGAAAATTTGAAGTATCTAAAACTCCATGAGGAATTGAAACTCCCTCTAGAGCCTCAATCTTTATTGCAAGTGCCTCAGCCAGCCATTCGCCACCGCGGAGCAACCCAAGCAACATTAGATCATGAGGACCACGATTGCGCTCAAGAATTTCGTGAGCAATTCTTGTAATTGCTCTGTCAATTTCAGGCTTTGAAAGTATCTGAGCCTTTGGAATTAAATCCTTTGTTCCGCCTGAAAGTAGTCGTAACCTATTTGACGGCATTAAGCCTCCATAAACCGTATGAGTATCGCTGTACTCACTTCACGGGTAACTTGTATCTATAGATTAGTTTCTGAAGTGTAGATTCCAATCAAATACAAAAGAACCAATACCGAAAGTGTCAGGAAATCTTTTAAATGAGCGATCAGCAGTTTTACTTCAAGCCGAACGAAAAAGGATCGGGGAGCGCCAAAAAACATAGCAAGGGCAAGTCCTCGTCGATCCTACGAACCAAAACTGCGGTTATCGCAATTTCTTTGGTGGCACTCATTTTGATTGGCACCCTTTCAGCTTATGTGTATGCGAGAGTGCGATTTTCGCAAATATCCAAAATCGCGGTTAGCAACCTCAGCACTAGCGTGGCCAATCAACCAATGAACATTTTGCTAATTGGATCAAACTCGCGGGCGGCCCTAAAGGGCCAGCAAGCAAGTGCGTTTGGAAATGCAGCACAAGTTGCCGGCGCTCGAAGCGATGTAACAATGATCGCCCACCTAGATCCAGCGCATCGTACTGTAACGCTTGTCTCGATTCCTCGGGATCTTTTCCTACCGATCCCCGGTTCATCGAATCTCAACCGGGTTGATTCAGCTTTAAACAAGGGACCCTCGCAATTAGTCCAAACGATCGAACAAGATCTTGGAATCCCAATCCAACACGTTATCGAACTCAACTTCATAACTTTTGAAAACGTCGTAAATGCACTTGGCGGGATGTATATGTATTTCCCATACGAAGTAAAGGATGCGTATTCGGGGTTAAATATTACCAAAACCGGCTGCGATTACCTGAATGGATTTCAAGCAATTGCAGTCGTTCGCGCCAGGCATCTCCAGTACAGCACAAACGGCGTTACTTGGAGTTATGACCCGCTTGGAGATCTCTCTAGAATTCGCAGAGACCACGAGTTTATGAAGGTTT
>JAJYGT010000079.1 GCA_021785005.1 Actinomycetes bacterium | reverse complement strand
GATCTTCAGCGTGAGGGTTCGTCGTGTCACACGCATCTTTCCATCCGGGGACAATCCGGGGAGTTGATAATGACAAGTGACAGTAATCCGGGCGAACTCTCTTCCTTTGGCAAATCTTTCATAGCGGGCCAACTTGCTCATCTCAAGGAATTGAGTTTGATGATGGCGCCAAATATCAATTCATACAAGAGGTTTGTGGAAGGAAGCTTTGCGCCGACTGCTATTACCTGGGGTAAGGACAATAGAACCTGCGCAATTCGTTTGATTGGTAAGGGCGATGGTCTTAGATACGAAAATCGAGTACCGGGAGGCGACGCCAACCCCTATCTAGTGGTTGCTTCAATGATTGCTGCTGGTCTGGATGGCGTGGATAGCAATATGGAGCTCGAGGACGAATTTATCGGCAATGCGTATGTTGCAGATGTCGATCGAATGCCGTCGTCCCTTGGTCAAGCTAGAGAAGTTTGGGCAGGTTCAAGTTTTGTTCAAAAGACTTTTGGTGCCGACGTGCAGGGTCACTATACGAATATGGCCGATGTGGAATTGGCATCGTTTGCAAGAGCGGTTACCGACTGGGAACTCTTTAGAGGTTTTGAAAGGATGTAATAAAGTGCCAATAGGCATGTTTGAAGTTATCAATCCGTCGAATGAACAGGTGCTTCGAGAAGTTGCTGCGCATTCCGAAGCTGAGACTTTTGAAGTTATAACTCGTGCGAGCGATGCATTTTCTCGTTGGCGAAAGGTAGCGCCTGGGCAAAGAGCCAATCTTTTGCGAGCCTTTGCGGACAATGTTGGCAGACACATTGAAGAGCTTGCGCTTCTTGAGGTGGCTAATTCGGGGCACACACTTACTAATGCTCGATGGGAAGCAGGTAATGTTCGCGACGTGCTAAATTACTATGCTGGCTCGGTCGAGCGTCTAACCGGCAAACAAATTCCTGTGGCTAACGGAATCGATATCACATTCAAAGAACCGATAGGTGTTGTGGGTATAATTGTGCCCTGGAACTTTCCTATGCCTATCGCAAGTTGGGGATTTGCACCCGCACTTGCGGCTGGTTGTACGGTAGTTTTAAAGCCTGCTGAAGCCACTCCATTGACCGCCATGAGAATTGCAGAGTTGGCATATGAAGTTGGCATCCCGCACGATGTGTTTCAGGTGATTACCGGATCAGGACGTGTTGTTGGTGAGGCATTGGTTCACGACGACCGCGTAAGAAAGATCGTTTTTACAGGGTCCACCGAAGTTGGAATTCATATCCAGCGAGCGGCGGCAAAGCAAGTAAAACGGGTAACTTTAGAACTTGGTGGCAAAAGTGCCAACATAGTTTTCAAGGATGCAGATTTAGAAAAAGCGGCTGCAAGCGCTCCCTATGCGGTTTTCGACAATGCCGGACAGGACTGCTGTGCTCGCTCAAGAATCTTGGTGGAGAAAAGTGCTTACGACGACTTCCTTAATTTGTTCAGCGATGCCGTAAAAAAGCTAAGGGTAAAAGATCCTCTTTCTGAGGATTCAGAGATGGGACCTCTCATAAGTGCGTTCCACCGGGAATCAGTTGCGTCGTTTGTAGACGAGTCTTTAGTGCTTTTTAAAGGTTCTGCGCCAACGGGGAAGGGTTTTTGGTATCCGCCGACAGTTCTGGGTGGAGTCAATCCAGGGCATCGACTATTTCGTGATGAGGTGTTTGGCCCAGTGGTGACTGTTACTGCATTTGAGTCCGAGTCCGAGGCGATCTCGTTAGCCAATGACTCCGACTATGGACTTTCAGGATCAATTTGGACTTCAAATTTGGGCAAGGCAATCCGTGTCGCACAAGGAATTGAGAGCGGAAATCTCTCGGTGAATTCGAACTCATCGGTGAGGTATTCGACTCCCTTTGGAGGTTACAAGCGGTCAGGCTTGGGACGCGAACTTGGTCCTGACGCCACTGATTCATTTTGTGAAATTAAAAATGTTTTTATTAATACTGAGATCTGATAAAGGAGAAATCTATTGAAACGCCTTGAAGATAGGGTTTGTGTCATTACGGGAGGTGCTAGTGGTATTGGTCTGGCAACCGCTAAGCGTTTCCTGCTAGAGGGTGCCAAGGTTATTATTGCGGATCTGGACGAAAAACAAGGAAAAGTCTCAGCCGAGGCACTTGGAGCAGATTTTGCGCGAGTGGATGTTTCGGATGAACAAAGCGTCTTTGAAATGTTTGCGCTGCTCAAAAGCCGCTATGGAAGGGTGGACGTGGCATTTAATAATGCGGGCATATCTCCACCGGATGACGACTCAATACTAGATACCAGCCTGGAGGCCTGGCAAAGAGTTCAAGATGTCAACTTGAAGTCGGTATTTTTGTGCTGCAAGGCGGCCATTCCCATAATGCTCGAACAAAAAAAGGGAAGCGTGATCAATACGGCATCGTTTGTAGCAACACTCGGTGCCGCCACGTCTCAAATATCCTACACCGCCTCTAAAGGGGGCGTGCTTGCGATGACCAGGGAACTAGGGGTGCAATTTGCAAGGCAAGGCATTCGTATAAACGCAATAAGTCCCGGTCCGGTAAATACCCCTCTTCTTATGGAGCTTTTTGCCAAGGACCCCGAGCGTGCGCAACGCAGACTAGTGCACATACCGATGGGAAGATTCGGTGAGGCCTTTGAAATCGCTGCAGCTGTTGCATTTTTAGCGTCGGACGACTCCTCGTTTGTCACGGCCTCGAATTTTATTGTTGACGGAGGTCTGACCAGTGCGTATGTGACACCACTATAGGGTTACACCTACTATCTTCGTGGTGTCTCATGTTTGATACACTAACTGGGTTGATCGTGGTCTAGATATTTTAGACCACGATCAAAAGAAACTTCTGTATATTGGATCGATACTCCGTTACCTTTTCACTGTTATTTGTGCAGGCGAAAAAAAAGTTCTAAACGTATGCGTGCATAACAAGGCGATACACCAAAGGTTTGCACTCTGGCGCGCCGAATCGTCGCCGAGGTTGCGGCGGCGGACCGACTTTTATTTCAGTTCTTGAAAATCCCGCGGCACGAGCCATTCCAGCCAAAGCACTCGCTGACGCTCCGAAGTAATTTCCATAATCGCCGTCGAGTTCATCGGCCGCGTAAAAACGCAAAAGCCCAGAATCTTCGGCTCCCGGTACCGAAATCGCTGAAGTCTCGATAACTGCGACACCTTTCGTGAGCGCTCGGACTCGTTCTAAGGCCGTAAGTGGTTCGCGCAAATGATAAAGAACTCCCAGGAATAAGACGACATCGAACATGCCAACTTGATTGGGGTCTATTTTCATGAAGTCACCTAAGACGCTCTCGACCTTTGACGAAAGCGCTTCATGAGCTAGTTCAAAGCCTGCCTTGCCCGGCAATGCATCGTTCCAAAAAGTAGTCTCATCAAGACGGTAGTCTGGGAATTTACCTTGTTCTTTTGACTCCTGCCAATAACGGTTCCGTGCGAACATGTCTACGCCCCAAGCGTAATGATCTAATGCCACAACTCTAGAAGCACCCTTTTTTTCCGCGAGGAAAGCATTCAATCCGTCCCAGGCGCCTATATCGAGTACTGATTTACCCTCGAGATCAGGTAATTCATGATCCGTAAGTGGTTTAGTCTTGCTCAGCCCGGGAGTAGTCACTCCATTGCCTAGGTCAATGGAGTGACACCATTGAATCTTTGAAATTCGCTCTAACAACAGATCTTTTTCCACTTGAATGAGTGTAACCTTCGCGTGAGGTTGTGTCGTCAGATGATTCGAATTGATTGTGCTGGGCACTGGTCGAACGATCATTATCTTTTTCGTGGCAATGTTTATGTAGGTTTATGTAGGTTTATGTAGGTGTTGAATTCATTTACTGGAAAAAATGCGATCCAATCAAGAAAAGAACGTTTGGTCTGATGGAAGTTTGGTGTCCTGGCGAGCGCTGCGAATCCAAATAAAAGCGTCTATCGAAGTCGGTGTGGCTTTACCGGGGTTGCAATCAAATTAGCAATTGCTCGTTTTTGGGTTATCAGCTGGCGACCGTTGTTTGTGGCTTGTGTTGTAAATCGCGAAATATCGGATTCGCGTACCGCACTTGAAGTCAAAGTGACCCGATGGGCGATTGCGCTATCTCAAACCATAGATACAGTCAGGTAGGTTTGGGTGGCAGCGGTACTTGAGAAAACCCTTTTTCTATTTCGCAAGCAATATTGCTGCATGCCAATGTGCCAGCGTGCCATTGAGACACTCAGCGGTTGCAAGGTGTCAGATTAAATTCAGATACCAGATCTTATTCAAGGTTAGAGACGCTTTTTCAATAATTGATAGGTGGGAAATTCGAGCTATAAACTCATTTATTTCGGGCTCTTATGACATAGATGTGGGTCCCCAGAGCCCCCGAATCGAGGAGTAATCCCAGTACAAGCTTGGTTTTCAGAGATTAAATAACTCCACAAGAAACGCGCACGGATTCTAACCCCTAAATTT
>JAJYGT010000138.1 GCA_021785005.1 Actinomycetes bacterium | reverse complement strand
TTGGAGAAAAGTTAAATTGTCTACACCATTAGTTCAATCCACCGGACGTCGTAAAGGGGCAGTTGCAAGAGTAAGACTGCGTGCCGGAAATGGTCAAATTACGGTCAACAAGAGAACTTTTGATGACTATTTTGGCGCACCGAGTCTAAGACAGCACGCTGTAGAGCCACTGCGTCTATCTAACTTGACTAGCACCTACGATGTTGATGTTACGCTCGACGGAGGCGGAGTTTCGGGTCAAGCTGGAGCATTGCGACTAGGTATAGCCCGAGCGCTTGTTGAACTCGATCCCGAACTTCGCGGTTTGTTGAAAAAAGCGGGTCTTTTAACAAGAGACGCTCGGGAAAAAGAATCTAAGAAATACGGACTCAAAAAAGCGCGTAAGGCTCCTCAGTACTCGAAGCGCTAGCCCATGTTGGAGTTTGGAACCGATGGGGTTCGCGGTAGAGCCAATTTAGAATTGACCGTCGAGTTTGCCTTGAAGTTTGGACAAAGTGTCGCTAAGGCAATGAGTGGTTCGACATTTGTTGTAGGGCGCGATACCAGAATCTCTGGAACTATGCTTCAAGCCGCATTTTCAGCAGGCTTGGCTTCAATGGGAGCATCGGTACTCGACGTTGGCGTTCTTCCGTCTCCTGGCGTTGGCTACATTTGCTCGCGTTTGCGATTACCGGGTGCGGTAATATCAGCGTCGCACAATCCATATTTTGACAATGGAATCAAAGTAATAGGGCCGTCTGGATCTAAGTTGTCAGATGATACCGAAGCTGAAATAGAGAAATATGTAGGCGAAACCCTAGATCTTTCACCGGTGGTTGGCATCATGAACGAGGCCTCGCATCTTACAAAAGATTACTTAGATTTCCTCACTTCATTGCCAGGCGTTCGACGTCTTGATGGTATGAAGATTGTGCTAGACGTGGGACACGGAGCAGCTTCTACTATTGCCCGACAAGTATTTGAAGCTTACGGCGCAACTGTGGTGGTCATAAATGATACGCCTGACGGTACTAACATCAACTCTAAAGCAGGATCAACTTATTTGGCTGGCTTGACAGCTGTGGTAATAGATGAAGGTGCGAACCTTGGGCTGGCATTCGATGGTGACGCGGATCGAGTTCTTGGTGTTGACGAAGTAGGAAATTCGATCGACGGTGATGTCATAATGGCAATTCTGGCCAAGGATTTAATGCAAAAAGGGCAATTGCGTCATAATTCGATGGCAGTTACTGTTATGAGCAATCTTGGTCTTAAGCGCGCCATGCAAGAAGTTGGGATTAAAGTATTCGAGACTTTGGTTGGAGATCGTTACGTCTTTGAGGCAATGGAACGCTACGACATTGTTTTAGGCGGAGAACAAAGTGGTCATGTGATACTCCGCGACCTAGCGACTACGGGCGATGGAATGCTTACGGGCCTGTTTTTCGCATCTGCTCTTTGTTCCAAACAAGCGCCTACTTCAGCTATCGTAAAAGCAACCATGGTGAGATATCCACAAGTTTTAACCAATGTAAGTTTCGTCGGGGATTCAAAAGTAATTTTGAGCTCGCCGGTGGTTGAAAGTGCTATTGAGTCAGCCAAGGATGAGCTTGGAGATAACGGCAGAGTATTGGTTCGAGCCTCGGGAACCGAGCCGCTGATTCGGGTAATGGTCGAGGCGATGAACAATGATGTGGCGCAAAGGTTAGCAAACAATATTTGTGACGAGATCAAACACGCTGCAACGCTTTAGGGCTCGGCGGATTTTTGATTTGAACTTTGACTGAGTGGTCTTTTGAGTCTTTGGCACGTACTGTGTTTGTAAACGCCAATTGGCATCTCCCAAAACGGCGCATTTTGATTTTATGACTTAGGATTCCTTGTGAGGCCAGCGCTTTTGCTAGAGGATATTTCGGTAGAAGTTAAATTAATGGTTCACTTATTCCGAATGTACTAGCATGGTTCTTATACGCTTCAAGAAATTAGCCCATTTCGGTGACAGCATCAGATCCTTACCAAATAGGGGCGAACTCTAAGATTTATTTACCATTAGTAAAGTCAGGTGGTTTGCTTTGTGTGGAATAATTGCTGTTACTGGCAGCGGAGCAAAAGTTGAGATTTTAACCACTGGTTTAAAGCGTCTTGAATACCGAGGCTACGACTCTGCTGGAATTATTACTGTAGATGCCGCTCACGGTTTTACCAGATATCGAGTGGCCAATGGTAAGACTTCTTTACATGAACTCGAACAAGAATTAGAAGCGGCTTCGAGCAATGAAATATTGGCAGGGATCGGCCACACGAGATGGGCTACTCATGGCGGTCCGACGCTTTTTAATGCACACCCACATTTGGATTGCACCGAGAAGATTGCAATTGTACACAACGGTATTGTTGAGAATTTCCGTGAATTAAAAGAGCAGCTCGGTCACAATGGTCATTTGTTTTCTTCTGAAACCGATACTGAGGTAATTGCACATCTCATAGAGGAACAGAGACCGTTTTGTAGTTCACTTCTCGAGGCGGTGCAAAAGGCGAGTCGTTTAATGCGTGGTGCTATGTCGTTTGTCGTCATGTCTCTCGATGACCCCACTACCTTGGTTGGATTTAAGCGAATGGCACCGATGATGGTTGCATCAAAGGGAGATACGTGGTTTATCGCATCTGACATACCTGCCATTTTGGATAGAGCCGATCGATTTTTCCAAGTTGAGGACGAGAATTTTGTTGTAGTAGATCCACTAGGAGCTAAGGCGTTTGACGAAAATGGTAGTGAGCGGGATTTAGTTGAACTTCATGCAAACTGGACGCTCGACGCTGCAGAGCGATCTGGCTATGACGATTTTATGTCTAAGGAGATCTTTGAGCAGGCCGCTTCACTGCGTGATACGGTAGTCGGTCGCCTAGATGCAAGTCAGAACCTTGTATTGGATGAACATCTTGCTGATACGGATCTGCTGGCGCGCATAAACAAAGTATTTATTGTGGCCTGTGGTACTTCTTATCATGCAGGCATGGTGGCTAAATATGCTATTGAGCATTGGACCAAGATGCCCGTTGAGCTTGATATTTCTTCTGAATTCAGGTATCGGGATCCAGTCGTTGACGAACGCACGTTGGTAGTTGCGGTAAGTCAATCGGGGGAAACCCTAGATACTTTAGCAGCACTACACGAAGCCAAGAATTTAGGTGCGCAAACCTTAGCTGTATGCAATGTGGTTGGCTCTTCTATGGCTCGACTTGCAGATTCAGTGCTTTACACCAGAGCAGGTCCAGAAGTTAGCGTAGCCTCAACAAAGACACATACTGCTCAAATTGGTGCGCTCATGGTTCTCGCGTTACATTTGGCTCGAATTAAAGGTCAACTCTATCCACAAGAAGTGATTGATCTTTACTTGGAATTGTGCGAGTTGCCCAACAAGATTGAAGAAGTGCTTCAAGTTTGGGATTCGGTAGCTGCATTGGCTTCGCGACTAAGCGATAAGCAACGCTTTTACTTCATTGGGAGACACGTAGGATATCCCGTAGCGCTCGAAGGTGCCCTCAAGCTGAAAGAAATTTCTTATCTGCCAGCAGAAGGTTACCCAGCTGGTGAGTTGAAGCACGGACCGATAGCGATGTTGGACGAACAAGCTGTGGTGATTGTGGTTGCTACCCGGACTCGCTTATACGAGAAGATTATGTCAAATGTAGAAGAGGTTCGCGCGAGGAAGCCATTTTTGGTGATTTTAGGGAATCAACAAGACGAGGGATGCATCACCGGTAGCGAAGAATTTATTGCGGTTCCTAGAGTTCACCCTCTCTTTGCCCCAATAATTGACGTGATACCACTCCAAATGTTTGCTTATCACATGGCAAAGTCCCTCGGGTACGACCCCGATCGTCCTCGTAATTTGGCGAAGACCGTGACCGTTGAATAGTTAACAGGTATTCCAGAGGAACTATCTTAATAAATACCGTAACTGTTCATGTTGCTTGGATCATATGCTTTGGCGCATAGCTCTAGTATTTTCATGATATTTACTTTTGTATCTGCCATTGCATCGGTCGAAATAAATTTCTTGGACTTTCCTTTGTTCTTTCGAGTCTGCTTGGAGTAGGTTTTGAGATGCTTTTTATACCGCGAACGCACAAAAAATAGTTTGGATTTTTATAGTACCGGGTTGGTATGAAATATATATATTTTGCATATCACCTTGGGTAGTGTATAATTGCAGCATATTACTATCTAAAGGAGATCCTATGAGCTTGGATTCTAGGTCCTTTAGCGATGGGTCAGGAAATAAGCCGCAAATAGATCATTTACTGACGTTTTATAAAGTGGCATCGCTTGGGTCTATTTCCGCCGCCGCCGACGAGCTTGGGGTATCCCAACCGGCAGTTTCTGTTCAGATGCGAAACTTGTCAAATTGGGTCGGCGAGCCAATTCTTCGAAGGTACAAAGGGGGAATTACCCTTACTCCGATCGGGAGATCGCTTTTACCCTATGCTGCCCAACAGA
>JAJYGT010000072.1 GCA_021785005.1 Actinomycetes bacterium | reverse complement strand
TTTGAGCGAGACTTTACTACAGGACTCTTTGCGCGGGCTAATCGTGCCAAAGTTACCTAACAAGTGCGACCTCGACATGATCGCTGTATTGACGCGTGCATTATCTGCTGATGGACACAAGGTTTTGGCCTAACCGGGCAAATAGTTGTGTCATTCGCAAAACAAGAATGCCTTGAGCGTGTATTTGGTGCAAATTCCTTTTCACATGCTCACCTAGGTGTGGTGAAAATCTTGAAACTCGTGTTTTTCTGCTTGAAATTTTCCCGAAATCTTTGAACCGTACGATTTACTTGTCGTCGTTGATGCTATAAGAGGGAATTCGATATGACAATTTATGACCAATTAGGAGGAACTGCAGCCGTTTCGATAGCGGTCGATAAGTTTTATGATCGCGTTACCGCAGATCCGAGTCTTTCAAGCTACTTCGAGTCGATCGAATTAAATAAGCTAAAGGGTCACATGCGGGCGTTTTTAGGCGCCGCATTAGGAGGTACAGAACCATACCTAGGTCGTGACATGCAGTCTGCTCACGCGAATCTAGCGATTACGAGTGTTGCGTTCGATTCGGTCGTGGCCCACCTAATAGGCGTACTGGCTGATCTTGGGGTAGAGTCGAGCATCATTGAAGAAATTGGAATAGTTTTGGCCCCTCTAAAGGCTGTTATTGTCGACAATGCAGCAGTTCCGCAGCCGTAAATCGCCAAGTTTTGAGCGAATCGGACGCAACGTTTTTACTACGCAAAGGATTTGCTTTGTTTATGCGTACGTAAAGTCTAAGCACCAAAAGGCTCAAAAGACGCAACTTGCCTAAAGGTAGGTTAATCCTGACGCAATGTAGACAAGCCGAATATAAATCCAGCACATTTTGTAAAAGAGTTGGAACCGGTGGAACGTGTCCGCATTGTGATGAAGTAGTTGCCTTTACTGATCTAATTTGATCTACGATCACGTTTTTGTCAATGGTCATTGAGAACTGCATATCCGTGGTCATGAGAACTGCATGCTGGCGGCCATCACTACTTTTTATTTGTATCTGCCAGTAACTTCAAACTTGGGGATCATTGTGGTCGAAGCCAGTGACGCTGTGGTCAAACGCGACAGAGTTTGTCCATCAGTGGCTCTGGCGCTTTGGGAACCAAATCGTCCATTCAATATCCCCAAAGACGTAACAATCTAAGACCACAGCACACTCCAATGGAAGTAGACGATAGCATCAGGATGTCCAGCTCAATACCAATATCAAATCAATTGATAGAGATGAATTAGCAAAGCGACTGAAATCCTGCCGGAGGATGGGGGAAAGCCATTAATCTAAAAGCACCAAATGCGTCAACTACCCTGACATTTACCGGCCGGATGCCAATGGAGCACTTATTGGGTCACGTTTCCAAGTTGTCCCGGGTGTTCCACGTCCCCCGGTTTCGACATCGTCCAAATCAATTTCGATCGCTTCAACAGTGGTTCACTTACGTTCGTCTTCTTGACTCGTACCGAAAAGAGTCATTGCTCTAACTTTTCCGTACCGCTTTGGACAACAGTCTTTAGCTAATGCCCCGTACGGTGGTTTGAGGTCTTCTCCCAAAAGGCGACTTCGGAGAGCCTACTGAAGTCGTCTATGTAGCACTGCAGTGTGATTGTCTATCAACTTCTACATGATCAACAACCTCTTACATTCATGACGCACTTGGAAAGTAGGGCTAGAATGTTACGAGACCGCATTTTGATATTTCTAACACAACTACAAGACTCGCCGCAGACCTTGACGATACCGCTCGTCGTTTCTCGCGAGCAAACGGTCAGTTTGCCGATAACGTTCGCAATACCGAAATCTAGCAGATTAAATCAACCTTATATTGAAGGGCCTTCACGATGTTCCAAAATGAAGTCGGCGATTGCTTGCCTTGCGTGTCGCGCAGCGTGGGGCGAACAGACAAGGTGAGCGCTTGGGTCGGTTCCGGCGTCTTTATTGTCGAACTCATGGTGGGTCTGGCCGTACAGTTCTAAACGAAAATTGTTACCTGCCTCATCCATTTCCTGGATCAGTGCTGCTACAACATTCATCGGCGATACGACGTCTTGCGTGCCCTGCAATAATAAGACAGGTGCCATAATTCGTGTGTGCATGTCCGGACCTGCGGTCTTTAGCAACCTCGAGCAGACGATAATTCCTGCAACGGTTGCACCGCTTCGGCCATAGTCAAGAACGAACATTCCA
Source organism: Actinomycetes bacterium (assembly GCA_021785005.1). Classification (GTDB taxonomy): domain Bacteria; phylum Actinomycetota; class Acidimicrobiia; order Acidimicrobiales; family Acidimicrobiaceae; genus Acidithrix. Next base: position 18,595 of record JAJYGT010000072.1, on the reverse strand, counting down.
CCTGCACTGTATCCGAGACAAAAAATTGAAAGTTCACCGCCAGTGCGCATTTTCATTGCTTTTACGCAAGCGTCAAGCGCTTTTATCCCCTCGCTTCGATGGTCAAGCAACCCCTTGACCATCGTTTTAACTTGACTTGGGTCGCTGGGACTATAACCATCGCCGTAAAGGTCGGCAATGACCACCAAGCAACCTTGTTGTACGAAATAGCGAGCGTGCTCGCGCGCCAAGTCGCTTTGACCTCTCCAATCTGGAAGCAAAACTACCGCTGCCTTCGCTACTAAGTCCTTTGTGCCAAGGAGCAGTTTAATAAATTGCTTATCTCCCTCCTGATACTTGAGAGACGTTTCTGATATTTGTTGCATAATAAAACCTCATTTTCGACGGATAATTTGTTCGGACCAACGTAAAGCTCAAGAGTGTGTTTTTCCAAACGCGTCTGCGAGAGCACCTGGTAGTGCAGCTTCTCGAATTGCAAAAGTATCTGCTTTATCTAGGCAAATCGTACTTGATGCGTAGTTCTGTTCAAGATGCGCGATACTTGACGTACTGGGAATGAGAATGGTTTGGTTGGAAACCAAGAGCAGCCAAGCTAATGCTATTTGGGCGGGGAATGCATTATGTCGTGCAGCAATGGTAAGCAAAAGACCATGAGCTCGAGCAAGTGTACCCGTTGCGAGCGGGAAGTAAAACAAGAACGCAATTTGTTCCGACTCGCAAAAATCCAGCACCGGTTGAGAGGCCACATTTGCGACGTTGTACAAATTTTGAATCGAGGCAATCGAGGTCATTGTTTGCGCTTCTTAAATCTGCTCGACTGTTACATTATTTAACCCAATATGACGAATTTTGCCTTGAAGCTTGAGTTCAACAATGACTCCCAATGAATCTAAGAGTGCTGCACCCGAAAGGGGCAAGATGCGACCATCGCCTAATCGTAGTTGAACTAAATGAAGCTGTTCGACATCGAGTTGTAAAAGATTTGTTTCTACATCGGCTCGTATTTGTTCAAGACGTGCATCTGGTTGCCAACTTTGATCTGGGTTGCGGGTTACACCTACTTTGCTGGAAATAAACAATTTTGACGAGTAGGGCGACAGCGCTTCGCGAATGAACGCATTGGTTGTCCCAGGCCCGTAGTATCTCGCAGTATCGACAACTTCGACGCCGAGATCCTTGGCACGCTTTAGGACTGCGATTGCCATTGCTCGATCAGTGGGTGGTGTCCAGGCGTTTTGTCCCGTCAGACGCATGGTTCCAAACCCCATGCGGCTCACCCTGGTCGATCCTATTTTGACACCATTGAACGATATATTCATGATTCAATAGCCGCGATAGAGGATGCGACGCCAAGCCTAAAGTTGAAGGTGTGCCATGCCGTTGGCACGTTAGCTCGAACGCCATGTTAGGTATTACTCTTCGATGGTCCAATTTGGGTTCCATGCAACTTCCCACAAGTGACCATCAAGATCTTGAAAATAGCCAGCGTAGCCACCCCAAAAAGTATCTTGGGCAGATTTTACGATAACCGCCCCGGAATTCGTTGCCTGCTCCATTACCTGGTCGACTTCAGTCCTTGAAGAAACATTGTGCCCAATGCTGAACTCCAGCGCACTTGAAGTTCCCAAAGTCAAACCAGAGTCCTTGGCAAGACTTTTTCGGGGGTAAAGTGCGAGCTTGAGATTCGGTTGCAAATCGAAAAACACGACCGCTCCGTATTCAAATTCGGCGCCTACAATTCCCTGGGTTTGCATCCCAAGACCATCGCGATAAAAACGTAGCGACTTTTCCAGGTCGTCAACAGCGAGCGTAATAAGGCTGATTCTTGGCTTCATGTGCGATTCCCAGAGGCATATGTTTTAACTTATCAACATGCGCGCAAAACCGCGCCTGTTGATGGAGTCATGGGTTGAACCACGAGTCATAATGAGATCTTTAGCTTGCGCCCGCCAGTTATGGAAAAGCCTTCACGCTCATAAAACGCCAATGTCTCCTCGAACTCCGGAAGTGGTGGGGTTGTTACCTCAAGACGTGTCCAGCTGCGCGAAGTGCCAAAAGACTTCGCTTGTGATACTAAGTAAAATCCCAATTTATTCCTACGGTGCTCCGGGCGAACGTAAAGTTCGGGAATCGTGCCAAATGCTCCTTGTGCGTATAGCGCGTAGTTTTCAGTTAACGAGATAAAACCCGCTGGAAAACCACTTTGGCTTCGAGCGACGAACAAAAAATATCTCTCGCGGTCAATGTAATCTTCGATTCTTGCCGTAGTTTCGGCAAGGTCAAAGTTGAAAGCCAAAATACCTGTTGTATTCATGATTTCAACCAGCAATTCGCCAACCATTACAGCTACATCTAAAGCGTCAGTAGCGGTTGCTTTTGTGATCGCGAACTGTGCACTCACTTTGACTCCTCGACCGAAATGTACCACCTTGGCTTTATTCGACCAAAGTCTGTTCTTTTATTTGTGCGCAAAGTTTTTTTCGAGTCAAGTACAAAAGCCTGCTCATTCTCGCGAACGAATACCACCCAGTGCCAGCATGGTCTGGTATTTTCAACGTGCCATTTAGTTGCCAAAAGGGCGAGATCAGGTAAAGACTTCCAAGAACTAAACAAAATTTCATCAGAACTCACTCGAACTCCAAAATGATTCAAAAGAGTTCGGACATTGACTGTTTTTGACCACAGACTTTTGTCGTTAGCAGAAATACCCAAGGAATTAGCGATGGACTTTATCTCTGGGTACGATAATCCAACGATGGCACCAACACTCGCGATACCACAGCCTGTGCGTTCTAACTGGACTACTGGTTCCAATCGCTTTTCACACCCAATCAAATAGTCTTCGCAACCTCTACCCAAAAAAATTAAAGCGCCGATGACAAAATCCTGCTTGACTTCGGTACAATGAATTTTACTTGACTGAGATGCTTTCACCTTCGCAGTCAAAAACACTAAGTCGACGAAGTACAAGTGACGTCATAAATCAGGTCACAAATACTCCTTTGACCAAGGCAAACTCAAGTTCAGCTGGGCGGCGTGTAGATGATATGAGTCAACGACGATAGTTGTTAATAGCTAGGAGCAAGCACGGCAACGACGTTGTGCATCGAGGTTGGCAAAAACGCAACGGTGGAAAAAATGTCGATTGCTTGCACAATCATGTTGCGATACGCCGGTGTTTAAATTTAGCGTTATCTGATATACGATTACACTACAAATCTAGTTCGTTCACCTGGGCTGTCCAGGTTAAAATATCTATAGTTATTGAAATACCACTATAACTATTGAGCATTTAGGCGTCTTTTGAATGGACTAATCAAATGTCTTGGTCCAGATACAAATTGGGAAACAGATACCAGAATTTTTCACAAGCTTTTATCAGCGATGTGGTGTTGTTTTGCGCCGTTGAACTTACGAAGCAGTCGTGCGGGGTTTCGAGCAACTTTCTCGCATTGGATTTAGAGAGTCTCGTTATAAACCGATGCACACATACATTCTGGTTTTTAAAAGCTAAATTATATTTCTCAACGGCTAGAGCTATGAATTTGGATTGTTGATAGTTGATAGTTGACGCTGTTACTAAATATCGAGCGTGGAAACAGCAACAAATTACATTCGTAGAAAACTACTATATATATTAAGTAGGAATGTCCGTACTAAGTGTCTTAGTGTTTCCGTATGTACATACAAAATATTTGATTTGCACTAGTAATTGGAGATCCATTGCTAATAATTATCTCTGGGGTCGAACATTTATGAAAATTTGCTGAGAAATTTGATTTATAGTCCAACGGACAAAATAAATTTAGCAAACGTTGCACCACTCAACGTTTAGGAACAGGACGTACATTTAGAGAATGTAGAGCTGAAAGTTTTTTGATTGGATTTACCGTTGTGCATCAGTGCTGTGTAGCGGGTACATCTATAACGCGCCAACTACATTAAAAGCGTTGTAGAGAGACCGGTCTATGTGGATTATAAGACCTTATATTGTGCGACACTGAAAAGATATCTTGTTTCAAAACCTTAATTGTAATTACATTTCAGAACAATCAAAAGTTTAAACATTCGCACTGAACGTGGGATAATTGGACACATTGACTTGAAACAGAGATTAAATGTGATAAAGTAACTCTTGTTTCCGGGGGGATATCAAAATACTTTGCAAGTTATTACGTAATTCTGCAAAGTAAATTAACGTATCGCGTATTACGTATTGTTTAGGTATTATCTATCGATTTGTAACCGATTGACAATGTGGGGGAATACAGTATGTCAACAATAAGCAACGATGCGCTACTTGATCTGGACATGTTATCACGCACAGACCAGCGCTTAGATTCTGAGCGAGATCAATTCTGGCGGATATTTCGCGAGCCGATCCCACCTATGTATGCAATGCTCGTCATTGGTCTTTTGGTTGGATTTTTCTACCTAGTCATGGAACCATGGACAGTTGGTGGCGGAGAGACCGAGATTGCTGGACTGATGGCCTATGCCGTATTAGGAAAGCATCTATTGGATGCTCTTCCATTTTGGAACGGACAAGTCTTTTACATTGATCCACAATATTGGAAATTATGGATCAGCATCGGGCTGTTTGCAGGGGGTCTTTTTGGCGCTGTGATGTCGGGCGACTTCAAGATACGCTTTCCAACGTCTCGCTTGGAGTGGTCTTTGGCCGCGATTGGTGGTTTGTTGATGGGCGTTGGCATTCGGTTTTCTTATATATGTAACGTAAGTACATTTTTTGGAACTGTTACTGGTCTATCTTTGGCGGGTTACCTGGCAGTTCTCGGAATTGTTGTAGGCGGTTACGTTGGAAGCCGAATATATGCTCGCATAGTTGGCTTGTAAAAACGCATTGGCAGTTTTCAATTGCCAACAATCGCAACTTTCTAATTCTTTGATTTCGTACTGCGCGAAATTACCAAATTGATCATTGAGTTAGTTCTGCGAAATCAGTTGTTCATGTCTGGCACCAGGCCAAAGACCAACCTGAAAAAATGCAATACATATGGAAATGCTGCCCACGGGCACATCAACAGTGAGGAATATGACTGATGAAAACCGTAGATCTAAATAAAGAGTCGCGTTCCACATCATCTAAACAGAACCATCATCCTTTTTTTGTACTGGGAATGTTGGTAGTTACATTTGGCGTGCTGATCGGGCTGTTCTTAGCGGTTGGGGATCACCTTACGCCGGCCTCTTATACAGGACTACTCGGATTCCCAAAGATAGGAACCCTTGCTAGCAAGGCGGACGGAGATGTAATTGCCTTTGTATTCGCGTTCATCGTAGGGTTTTTGATCCAACGATCGCGTTGGTGCAACGCTTCTGCTATACGTGATGCAATTCTTTTCAAGAGTTTTAGAAATACCAAGCCACTACTAGCGGCAATGATGGTAGTGACGACGATGTTTACTATCTTTGAGGCTATCCATGTGGGACAGCCGATAAGCATTATCGGTGGTGCGTTCACCGTTCTTGGGCTATTTCTTTTTGGTATTGGAATGGTTCTTGGCGGATCGTGCACGGTAAGTGTTTGGATTAGAAGCGCAGAGGGAAGTGCATCGGCACTAGTTGCCCTGCTTTATACATTCATTGGAATGTTTTTGTTTTCCGAGCTTTGGAACTTATTGCGTTGGCCACCTGCCAACTATCTCCAAACTACGAAGCCAAACCTAAGTATTTTGTCGTTCGGTTCCTTTAACGCTCTCACCATTCGATCAATGTTTGGGTCATTCTGGGGTCCGGTTGCGGTATTGGTTGCTGGCGGGCTACAAGTTTTAATCCTGGGTCTTCTTTACCGAAAGTTTGTTCGAATCGAAAGAGCGGCTCATCAGGTTCAAATCACTGCTGCGACCGCCGCTGCCACTGCGACGGCGAACCTAACAGCGGCGAGCAAATCAGACAAACCTATGGCTGCGCCAGACGTTTTAGTTGGATCTTTTGTTGGAGCCGGCGCTGAATTGGACAGCGGTGTCCCTGGCGATATGGTGAGATCTTTGAATGAGATTTACCTGGAACCTTGGGGTGATATTCATGTCGACAAAGTCTTGGATTGCAGTGGTGAAATGTGTCCTAGACCTCAGCTATTTACAAAGAAGGCAATTGTAAAAGAGATGGCTGTGGGCCAAGTTCTTGAGCTAGTGGTTGATAATCCCTCTTCACCAGAGTTGGTGCCAACCATAATGGACAGCATCGGCGCTTCCTTCTTGGGCACTATTAGAGGTGATCACGATTGGAAGCTTTACATACGAAAAGAAACGGAGCGTTGAAATGGCAATTCTTGCTAGTGAACCGACACAGGCAAATAACCCGGTACGGAATCCAAAATATAGGCTTGTGCGCGCTTTGATATTTGCAATCGCGATTGCAGCCTTGGCGTCTCCAATATACGTTGCGATTAGAGGAAGTGGATACTTAAATCAACCACCTCCACCTTTTTGGGGTGTGACCCTCGCTAAGGCAAACACTGGGACAGGTAAAGGTGTCGCCACAAGTTTTGGAGGTTGTTAGTGGCTGCAGTACCAAGTTATGACGATTTCGAACTTAAGGAAAGACTTGGGAACGGACCACTTGGAATTCTTGTCACTCGAGTCGAGAACAAGGCTCTTTTAGATGATCTGATCGGGTTTGCAAGCAAATTAGATATTTCGGTGATTGTGTTTTTCATGGATGAGGCAGTGAAACTTATAAATGACACAACATGGCTGGAACTTCTTCCTAGTAACGGGCGATATTCCGCATGTCAAAGTAGTGCAGAATTACGGTCGGTAGTTCCACACTCGCGGGTTGAATTTGCTGGTCAGTATCACAATGCGCTTATGGTGCATGATGCTCCTTATCTGGTGAGCTTATAACCATGAATTCACAAAAACGAGTTGGCATTTTAATTAGGGATGAACGTACTAACGAAGGTCTTCGCATGTCGGGCGCTTTGACCCTGTGCGACGATTATGTCGAGGTATTTCTTTTTGGTCACGAACTCGAAGTTAGCGAAGAAGTAGCTATTCATCTTGACACTCTCGAGATGTGTGAAATCCCAATTTTCGCTAGCTTTAACGACGATCGTGTTCAAGAACTCTCGCTAACAGAGTTGTCTAAGCGTCTATTGACTTACGACACAATAATTACTTTTTAGAAAGATCAAGTTGCAATGGTCACATTTGTAGTCACAAAAAATAGAGAGAACCAAGACTATGAGCACCTGGTACAAGAAATGCAAGGTGTCACAGACGTTGCATTTCTAAAGCTTGAGGGTGAGTTCGGCGACGGGAGGCGTTTACTGGAGGCAATTGCTTCGTCTGAAAAGATAATTTACTGGACTTGACTGGGTAGCAGTCAAGTCTGATTAGTTCATGTTCAATTTTGTTTGACAAAAAGGCGTTATGGTTCAACTTGAGCCAGCGCCAATGTAGTTGTGAAAATATTCCTTGAAAGTGGGTAGTTGTCAATGAAAGGTCGCATCTTCCTTGCGATGAAAGCGGCTGCTGGTTTAGCAGTATTTGCACCAGTGCTAAGTGCATGCGGAACCGCCACAAATGTCGGCGTAGCAGCACCGTCAGCCTTTATTTATGTGTTTAACAAGGGTAATAACACAATAAGTGTGATTGATCCCGCTGATAACCAGGTAAAGGTGATACAGACTGTTAAATTTCCCGCTTATGGTCTATATCCTTCAAATCAGTACGGTTTGGGAAGCGGATACCTTATGTTGCCAGAAGCAACCCAAGTTGCGATCCTAAAAGACAGTAATCTCAGTGCTGCGGCTACTATACCAATGACTTCGGCAAAGGGACTTTGGACCGCCATACTTCCTGATGGCAAAACAGGTATTGTCGTGGCCAGAGCAACAGATGCCATTTCATGGGTGAATATGGATCCAACCTCAAAAGCCTTTGGTACGATTGAGAAAACTGTCACAGTACCCGGCAAAGTGGGATTGTGCGATATTTCATTGAGTCCAAACGGTCAGTATGCATATATTCCTGATCTTTATACCAGTCAGCTCCAAGTAGTTAACACCACTACCGGTAATACGGTTTATCTCGGTCCAAGTCCGATTGCCAAGTCGTTTATGGGCACAGTTTCTTGGAATGGGAAAATTTGGGCGATCGAGGGTTCCTCGGGTAGTGGATCAGTTGAGTATATGAGTTTGGCAAACCCAATCCAACCGAAATTAATCAAAGTACTTACCCAGGCAAATGACCTTGGAGTTGGCCCTCATACGGATGAATTTAGTCCAAACAACCAGTATGACTTTGTGCTCGATCGGACATCGTCACAAGTATCAGTAGTTTCAATGAAAACATTTCAGGTTGTACACACCGTGCAACTGCCGGCTGGAGGACTTCCTCGCGTAGCAGCATTTTCTTACACCGGCAGCACATTGTATGTCAGCCTTGAAGGCATCAACTCGGTTGCAGCGATAAATACCTCGACGTTTGCGGTTGACAAGATCATAAAAGTGGGTCCTGATCCTGTCGGTCTTGCTCCAACCCTTTATCAGTGGGCACAAAATGGCGGTTGATCTCGGTCACGAGACGGGCATTGATCGTTCTTTAACTACCAATGCCCGGTCATTTAGAAGCGGTCCAGGACTTGCAGTACTATTTGGTTTGATCGGATTTTCCGCCATTTTGATCGCCGAGTTTTATAGCTCTGGTGTCACGGCGGTCGAAGGTACGGGGCTTGCGGCTTCGTATTTATCGGGTATGACAATGTTGGTACTTCCTTGTACGTTACCAATGGTATTTGTAATTGTTCCGCTGGTATCTGCGAAGTCGCTTCGTAGGGCACTTGTTATGGCGGTGCTTTTTGGGATTGGGATATCTATAACTCTCGCTGCATACGGTGCGATTGTTGCTGTTGCCGGTCGATATTCAGGGATTACCCAATCGACACGTATCATGTGGTTCGTCGGTGGAACAGCTGCGTATCTATTTGGCCTTTCGCAACTTGGCATTATAAAGACAAAGATTCCAATGCTAAAAGGCTCGTTGCCAAATTTCGTCACCAGAGGTGGTCCCGAGCTACAAGCGTTTTCACTAGGTCTCTTGCTTGGAAATGCAGGACTTGGGTGTCCATGTCCAACTTGGTATTTGCTGTTGGGCGGGGTAGCCACCTCGGGTGATCCTATCTATGGTGCTTACGTCGGTTTTGTGCAGGGGTTAGGTCGTGCAACGCCAATGATCGCTGTGGCAGTAGCCGCAGCACTTGGCATTGACTCGACGCGCATGTTGATTAGACACAAAGACAAGGTTGAGCGGGTCACCGGTGCAACACTCGTAATACTTGGCGCAGTCATTGTCGCATTTATGGCGCTTGGTCATAGCTGGTGGGAAGCAACCCCGATCCACCTTGGATGGAACGAGCTGCTTGCCAAACTAGGTGGAAAACAAATAGCTGAAATTGATTTCGGAGGGGGACCATTTCCTCCTGGTATGTGGTGGGTCCCATGGACCTTTATTGCTTTGGCAGTTGCTCCATTTGTTTTTCTTCGCGTAAAGCGAAGAAGGTTGGCTAAAACAAACCCAAAAATACTCGAGGTGACACAATAATGATTTTTGTAGAATTCTTTACCATGCCGGGATGTCGAAACTGTGTAAGTGTGCGCGCTCTGCTAAATGAAATGCACTCACAATATGAGGGATTCAGCTATGAAGAGATTGATCTTTCGAAGCATCCACATGAGGCAACTCGCTACAATATCATGGCCTGTCCAGCAATAGCGATTAATTCCAAGCTGATGTTTCTGGGTGGCGTGGATGAGAAAAAACTAAGACGCGCCTTCGATGATATAGCCAAACTGACGCCGCGCCCATAATCCATTTGCGAAGATATAGGAGTCTAAGTGACATATCAAATTTCAACGCCCAAGAACTCTGTCAAGTACAACGGAGACTCGATTGTGTTGACGAAAGAGCGCTCGTTTGATGACATGCCCAATACGCTTTCGGAAAGAACAAAAAGTAAGCGTCGCAAGACTGTTTTGTTAGTCATGGCTATTTTAGGTATTGCGCTATCGGTTGGAATTGGTGGTCGTGTTGCTGCTTCAACGCTCACCCCGGTGACGTATTCCATCGCATTTTCTCGTAATCTACCAGCCGGTCACGTAATTGTTCCAAGAGACATTCAACCTTTGACCCTAAGCGCCAGTCCAAAACAAGAGCTCACCTTAGTACCTGTAAGTCTGCGGGGTTTGGTAGTTGGCGAAGTTTTAAAGCACAGCGTCATCGCTGGAAGCGTGATCCATACATTTGATATTCAACCAATCTCAAGTACAGCAAAAATTCCAACTGCACCAAGTTCAGCTAATTGTGCACCAGCACCTTAGGTGAGATTAGGACTCTCGTAACACTCTGGATCTGATAGCTAGCACTAATGCGGTGAATATAATTAATGATCCCGCGGGACCAAACGGCGGAGCATGCGAAAATGCAAGCGTTACTGTACCGATTAGCATCGATGCCCCAGGGACTATGGCGACGCCATTTTTTGACCAAGCACCAAAAATTCCAATACCTGCAATAATCCAACCAAGTGCGCCGATTTCAGCGATGGCAACAGTTAGGTGCGAGGCGAATAAGTCGGTTATCGCATAGCCGATTAACCCCCTTGTTTGATTGGTACTACTGCTACCGATCTGGGCTAACAAGCCGCCTGAAACTCCGTCAATGCCAATGAAGGCGCTATAAAATACAATATTTAGCGCGGCACCAACAAGAACCATCTTTCCCCATGCAGAGGGTAAAGATTTTGCGATTGACATAAAGCTAAGGTCAAGAAGACCAAACCCGACTAACAATAGCTCGTGTATTTCCAACCATGATCTATCATTGGTGATTCTAGACAGCTCATTGGATACGTTGTTTGTATAACTTGGATGCGCTAAAGTTACCAGGCCAACCAGTAATGGCGGAGTCAGTCGAGATAGTGATTTTAGAACAGTCTTAGGATCCAAGGAATTCTTTCTGTAGTCGGTGAAATTGACGCGGGCGAGATGTTTTTTTTGTGTGACTAAAACTATTTCACCAATTGATTACTAATTAGAGTCATTAAAACCTAGCCCAAAATACTTTTCTTTATGGCATAGAATTGAAGATTGCGTGAGCAATGTACCAAGTTCAATTGAATTAGCGAACTATTTGCCAGATTGGTACTGGATTTCAAAGATCTGAAGCTTGACTGTTTGGCGTACGCGCGTTACTGATTCGCACAGTCGTGCGAAAAAGATTGTTACGTCGAATACTAAATGTGAGAAGAACTGGCGTTCAACCAAGCACTGTAGTAAGGCAGTGGCATCGTATCGGGCGTGAGTTGTCAATGTTTGATTTCTTGTTGCGCGCACGTTGCGAGCTAATTCATCACTACATAAAAATGGTAGAAATTATTTTGGGTCTGAACCCATGCCGGGCCGAGACCTCCCGGATTACTAGGGCTCGGGCATATCGGCATGCCTGAAGCGTTTATGGACTCCTGCCCAACAATAGCCGTTCCTCCTGGAGTAGTTCCGAATCGTAACAGACCTGTTCTGCCGTCGACACCAACCCTAGAAGACGTCGGTTTTGATTTTGCTACGATTTGAAGAGATTTGGCATACGATATCTTTGAGAGCTCAACTCTGAACGGTATAGGTTTTGATTCAGCTATCAACTGACTAGGCGTTAGCGTGTATCCAGAACTGACGTACGTTTGACCGCAAAATTTGAACCTCGGTGGTGTAGCAAGCGCGTAAATAGTATGGAAATTATTCCACCAGTTGAGTCTGGTCCATATTTTAACCGGGGGAGCCACCAGTATCCCGAGAATGGACCAGCGCTACAAGCCCGTGCCTGATATAGGTGCGTCGCGGCGGGCGGTATATAGTATCATCGACTTGATCCGATTCTGACAACGGCGCTTCCATTAAGGCAATAGTAGCAAAGCGTTTGGGTAGCAGTTTGGTAGACGGCATTCAAGTTAGACATCTTTGGACCTGGTTGACTTACCTAGAAATCACAAACCATCCCATTGTCACTTGGTTGATCGCATCGTTGATAAGGTGGAATTACAGAACAGTAATGGTAGAATATTACCATGACTTTGAATATTAAGAACGACGAAGTGGTCCGTCTGGCTCGACAACTTGCAGACTTGACCGGAGAAAATATTACACAAGCAGTTGCAGTATCGCTTCGTGAACGGCTCGAGAAGTTAAAAAACAAAAGCAGCTACGATGCTCGACAACGGATAGACCAAATGCATGAGCTCTCGAATGATGCAGCTAAACGCTGGGTTGAACCGTATCGCAGTCTCGATCACGGTGACCTGTTCTATGATGAGCACGGATTACCCAAATGATTATTGACACCTCTGCCATTGTTGCAATTCTACGTGGCGAAGACGATGGTGATCGTTATATTGAAGCCTTTGCACGTGCTGTTGCGCCGCGGATTTCAGCAGGGACATATATCGAAACCGCAATCGTCGTTGATTCAAACCGCGATCCGGTATTGAGTGGTCGTCTAAATGATCTCCTGGGCATAACGCATACCAACATAGAGCCCGTGACAAAGCTCCACGCAGATATTGCACGACGGGCTTATCGAGACTTTGGGAAAGGCAGCGGCCATCGGGCTGGATTGAACTTCGGCGATTGTTTTGCCTATGCACTGGCGATTGCCACCGGCGAACCATTGTTATTCAAGGGATCAGACTTTTCTTGGACTGATATCAAGCCAGCACTAAAAATAGAGTGACTGCGACTGAAACTTATGTTATGAAAGAACTCCTTTTCTTGTCATTCGTACCTCTAGCTTTTATTGTCGAAGGTGAAATCGACGCACCTTGGTAAGTCCAAATGCCTGCCATGGTCGAGCAACAAAGGTCCCACCATAACGATACACAGGTGGCCACTAACATTTTCCAATGGCGATGGCTCCATTTCCCACTTGGTGTCGCCTGAGTTTACCATTCGGCAGTTCGGTCGTCGCCTATATGGCAAGATCAAACAAATTACCGAACGCACTAGCAATCGTTTTGACACTTTTCCGCGCGGCTGCAAGAACTCATAGCACGGTGATTCAAAAGGTCCGTGGTTGGAAATCGTCTACGAAGTCTGACAACCGTGGGCTCGGTGGCATCGCAAGCTCGGTTCCCTTTATAGGGTACGCATTCCTTTGATTTTGGATTGTGCCCTGAGGGAACTAATATAGCAGATCTGCTATATTAGTTATTTCTGTGGGACATCGAGGTATCGGATGAGGTAGCCGAGTGTTATTGAGCCTTGGCACAAAGGAGAGAGCATTCACAGATGGGGCATTCGACCGCCCAAAGGTGCGGGGTCCTGAACTGGCGATGCCTCATAGTAGAGGATTGGGTGATGGTCTTAGGGAACTGAGATTTACCTGCGAAGGGTTAGTACGGCGGGTTACATATTATTTCGACTTGGGTAGAAAGGCTATCCTCTTGACGACGTTTCGCAAACAGCGAGACAACGAACGACGTGAAGTGGAGCGCGCCTAGAGATCGAGGATCCGAGATGCGAAAAGTAAGGAGGTGAAATGAGAAAGCTTGAAGAATTGCAAGCTGCACATCGAATCAAGGATCAGGCAGATTATGACCGAGCATATGCAGATGCTGATTTGGCCGGTCAAATAGCCGAGCTTGTTCATCACCTGCGCACAACTGCGGGATTGACTCAGAGCGAGCTTGCCCGACGAATGGGAACGACACAGTCCGCTATTGCTCGAGTGGAGAACAGTGGCTCGATACCAACGCTTGAGCTGTTGGATCGAGTAGGACGCGCTGTTGGCACCGAGATCACTCTCATTGTCGGTGATGAAGCCGTACATTTTGGTGGAGCTGCGTAGTCTCGATCTATCAAAGACCGGACGCATCTGACAAACAAGTGTCCAAAAAGCCAACGATAGTAAAGCTTAGATGCGAGCGTTGAGTGCAACGGGTTCAGAAGGTTTTTCTGCAGGCCTCGTGCAGCCAAGTACTGGTCGAGGGCTTGCAATAAGTTCTTGCTAATATCATTTGTGGCACCTTAAATTTAAGTTTTTGAGTACGTTCAAACTAGATTCTGAGTTTTAGAGCCAAATATCAAAAGTACAATTACGGCGCAGTGGAAGCTAAATCGGATTGCAAATTCGCTGTGGTGGTATATGTTTCTAGGACTTTTCACATAGCGCCCTCGCTTCTAATCCCTATCGTAGCTAAATTATCTAAATCACCCAGATGTTCAAATCTTTCAACGCATACTTCACCGAAAACCTATTAAATGTCTGGGTTTGTAGTTGGTTTTCTCGCGCTAATAGAAAATAAAAGAGGAATTCGAGGCGTTCCCTCGGGAAGAACGTAAGTCGTGTCGGCGGTACGCACTAATTCGGCAGTTTGTTGGAATACCGTGAATGGGAACTCATGGAGCCATTCAATAGTTAGACCAGCATTGGACAATGCCGTGACAATGCTCCCTAAACTGTGTTGCCACTCAACTGTGGTATTTGCTTTCGTAACTGCGTCAGGCATTGCGTAACTACCAGCTGGCGAGGTTTCGATCAATGGTTCCGATGCGAAGTAGTCATTTTGAATCGACCACCCATTTGCACCTAAGACCCAGCTAAATGGATGTATTTCTACTAGATATAACCGTCCACCCGGGTTGAGCAGCTGTGCAACTGTGGATGCCCATCGCTCAATATCGTCGAGCCAATAAATTGCACCTTTGCCGGTATATACGACATCGTAAGTTGCGCCAAGGGCGTTTGGAGCCTCGTAAACGTCGCTTATGACCCATTGGATGTCTACATTGCATCTCTGGGCAAGTGTTTCAGCTTGTTCTATGGAGGCCGACGAGAAGTCAAGGCCAGTGGTCGTAAGTCCTCGACGTGCCCAAGAGATCGTGTCGGTACCGATATGGCATTGCAAATGAACAAGCGTTTTTGCCGTTTCAAGACTAAATTCGTCTATCTCAAACGAATCTAGCGAGCTCGCGCCTTCGACTAGTTTCGATACGCCATAGAAATCTGACTGTACGTGAAGTGGACCCCGCTCATCCCACCATTTGAGATTTGCCGCTTTAAGTTCGTTTAGATTCAAGTCCACCACCAGATTCTAACGCTATAGGTTGACCCAAGCGACGTTGCTTTAGCGTTCTTCATGCGTGTTTGATTTCGTAGATATGTTTGGCGGTCAGCTCAGGTGATTTTAGAGGTGGAGAAATAATTGTTCCGACGAGCGCTCGATTAGACCAGGCGAAAGCTCGGGCGCCGGTCACCTACTAACTCACCCGGGCATCGTGATGTGACCAGATTTCCTGAAAAGGTCGCGCTTACCCGACTTGGTTGGCTCATTGGCGAATATTTTGTACATATCTAGTCTCACAGGTTAGCGCCTTTTGCGAAATGATAACTTATGCAACACCGGCGCGAAGGTCAATGGTGGCGACAAAATTGACCCTTATTGTCTCTGTCGATCCGCCGCCACAGACCTGCAAGAATTGCAATTTCGCGTCAACTTTTTTGTCTCGTTGGGCATCTTGTGTTGCGCAAAGCTTCAAAAAAGTATCGGTTCTATATGTATATTTTAACAGTGCCGATGAAGCCGTGATTCATCATAATATATTTGGTCGGCTAGTATTTGGTGCTTCTAAGGTCGAATCTTCAATTTCACCGTCGCCTAGAAGATTGGTTCATTCATGGCCGCTTGAGAATTTCCCCGGTACCCAAAGAGCGCGAAACTTCTCCAGCAGTTTCCCATATGACGACGATGAAACTCTCCAAGCTTAGCGCATACCCGTTACGTCTTGAGTAAAGTAAGGTCGGGACTGCGTTGTTCGAGTTGTTTAGCAAGATCGTAAAAATCCTGATAACAATCCTGCACCGCTTGAACATGGGCGCCGATCGCACCGTCGGATGCTTTGAGCTGAAACATTGGTTTATGGGCGTCCACCGCTAAGGGCATCAAACTGCGATAATGCCTTAGTAAGGCAAGCGCGTTTGGATCATTCGCTGGAGTAAGGCCGTCACCGATATTCTCGTCGCCTAGAACTGCCTCGCGATAGACTTGTGGGATGCGGTCAATCCACCTCTGGTAGGACTTTACTGGTCGACTTTCGCGCACACCATGTTGGCTCACGACATAGCCGATAGGTTCCATTTTACCCTTGGGCATATTAAGGTCGTGTGGTCCTTTGGGCAGCATTTCCTGCCAGCTTTTCCTCCACTCTTTCATGGTAGGACCAAGGTTTTGTAATCCCTGCAAGGAAAATAAATCTGCACCAAGAGGCATAACCACCTGGTCGGCACAGATAAGAGCTGAACGATTTATTGCCCCCAGATTCGGTCCGACATCAACCAATACCAGGTCAGCTCCCCAAGCTGAAGATTGAGCTATAACCCTATGAAATGCTGTCATAGTACGGAACGCGGCTTCGTCACGATTGTGACATCTAGGCCACGCATCAGATAGCTTATCCTCGAACCGAGACAACCCAAGGTCACCTGGCACCAGTCCTAAACGCCCCTCTCCCATCATCTCGACCGTGAGATCGCTAATATCTCCTATTCCGCGAAGAATCGGGAGAACTGCGCCAAAGATTGTCAGCCGTCCTTTGTCATCGTCTGGCCATAAATCCAATAATCGACTTTCGGTTAAAAACATCGCGGTTAGATTTGCCTGAGGGTCCAAATCTACAGCAAGTACCTTCGCACCGTTTTCGGCAAACATCCAGGAAAGGTGATACACAAGAGATGTCTTTCCGACACCTCCTTTATTATTGAAAAATGCTATTGTTCTCACTCGGATCTCCGAAAAAGCGACACTAGAAATACCTTTTCGTCAATGTCGAACCTAGGCGCCACGCTGCCATTTGCCGCCAAAGCTGCGATCGCGCGTTGAATTCCATAACCAAAACGATTGACATATCCCAATTCTTTAAGCGCTTCTGCGATGACTGGGTTGCGATAGCTATTACGTCTGGTAAGAGTTTCCTTCGTCACCTCTCCGTACAATCCACCCGGACTCTGTATTTCAATCCGATCATCGAACCAATACAAACGTATGGGAGAATGAGATGATAGTCTCGATGCATAATTGCATTAAGTAGTAATTCTCGTACGGCAATTTCAGCGTAATCGTAATATAGGTTTTCCTTCAAAGGGGAGATCCACTTCAAATTTGCCTGATTGTGAACTTTGATACGCTCCTCAAGCTCTCGCACCATCGTCAAGAGATCACCGGAAATTTCAGCCTGATCGATTGGCCGATCAGTCAATGTACTACCTTGCAATCTAAGAAACTGAACGTACGCTCCCGGGAAAAAATATCTAGGATTAGTACCAAAGAGAAGCAAACCCGCAACTGTTGGCGCTTCCACCCCTGTGTCGTAGAAGCGCAACGATTCAAGCTGTTGTTCAATCGTTCGATGGTTCGAAGTGATTACGTCGCGGGCAATTGCTTCTTGACGATAAGCGCCGAACAAGGGTAAAGACAGATCAGCTAGTGATGCGTCTACGACCGGACTTACATCAAAGCTGTGCACGCGCGATACTCTTCGCTCTACCAAGAGCCGTTCCTCGGACTCGCTCGCGATAGCCCTTCGGGGTCCCACCCGAATCCATACTTGGCCTTTATAACGGACCGGAGGTAGGTCGGAAGGTTGTACTTCTACTATAGCTAGATCTCTTGAATCAACGGTAAATTTGCTAACTGTGATAATCGGCAATGGTAAAATATTGCCATCGGATCGCAGACCTGTCAGGTTCTGTAGGAGCTGATCTGTTACCGTGATTCCAACTGGGTCTCCAGTATCGCTGACACCTATGGTAAGGTACCCAGGCGACCTAGCGTTTGGTAGGTCATTGGAAAACGCGCACACTGCCTGAGAAAATTTATCTGTATTTGTGGTCGACTGGGTACGCTCGACGCGATCTGATTCAAGATCTCGCAGTAGCCTTTCTAGTTCTTCTTGTGTCAGCACTGTATTTGCCCCATATTTCGAATTGGGAACTCGAACCCGTGATCATATAATATTCAAGCACCGCATCGCCTCGGTGGCTCTTCAGCGTCTTTTGCTATCTCTGGTCCCAGGGTTGCAATTCAGTGGGTGGCCGGCCGCCATGTTACGACTATCGTTCAGCCGATGGATGTTCACTCACTTCAAATGCACACGCTGGGTACAATAACGGTTGGACGCGATAAACCGAATTGTATGTAGAGCGAAGATCTCTACCAGCGTTTAGCACTCCAGGGTTTCACAATACGGCAATGGCAGCTGAATGAAACCAGATATCAAATTTTGGTGCACAGTATCAAAGCAACGCTCGTATTTATTTTTCAGTTCATTTTGATTAGTATCTCCGCGCAAAATCCATATACGAGCGCGCAAGCTTGGCAGCGATTTGGCGCAGATACCATATCAGATCCATCATTTTCCCTTGAAATGCCAGGCGGCTCTGTGTAGCGTTGGTACAAGATTGACAAAGGGAACTTTCAATCAAAAGGTCGGTCTAAAAATGATAAAGGATGATATTAGTCGTAAGCTCAAGTCCAATCCACAACTTTTAGTCGTGGCCACCTTAGCCGTCATGGTAGATCGGAA
>JAJYGT010000164.1 GCA_021785005.1 Actinomycetes bacterium | reverse complement strand
CCCACACCATTCATTACCACCGCTGGGGCAGCCGAAGCAAAGATAAGGGAGGCAACATCGCTACTAGTGACCCCGGCAAATTGCGAGAAATGCGCCCTTTCATTTTCAAGCTCGTTAATCTTGCTTTCAAGTTGCTGAATTGCTTGCTTGTCGCGAATAGCTACGATTACGCCGGAGGTATCGCCAATGGTAAACGGCTGAAGTGAAATATCAACTTGACGCGTATCGCCACTTTTGGTCAACAACTTAATTTCCAGCTCGCCACCCATCGCTCGGGGCAACGGATTACGTTGATAATTTTCCCTCAAGTACGCATGAGCATTTTTCAAATGATCTGGAACAAGCGCTTCGATTGGCATACCTTCAATTTCGGATGCAAGGTACCCGGAAAGTTTTACCACAGCCTTATTTGCCTTACGAATAAAACCATCGTTGTCTACAAATACAACAACGTCCCAAAACGCGTCAAAAAAATGTCCCATCAACTCAAGGGATCCGCCCCCGGATCCTTGAGCATTTTTCTTCTTTGACTTGTCGACTGAACGAATTTTTTCCATTATTAGTTGGGAACCTTACCATCCTCATAAACTACAATTTGATTTCGCCCCGACCTCTTGGCTTTATACAAGGCTTGATCAGCTAGTCGGATAATATTCATGTCACGACCTTTGGCTAGTCCAATTGATACAGTTACCGCAAAGGAAGGCAATACGGCACTTTTTACTGTAAGGTCGAGATTGGCGAGTCTTACTGTAATCAACTCTGAATTGTCGTTGCAAAATATCAATGCGAATTCATCGCCCCCTAGACGAAACGCATAGCTAGCATACCCTATTTCACTTATAGAGCGTGCGACCGTGCGCAGCGCTAAATCTCCCTCTTGGTGTCCAAAATCATCATTAATCGCCTTGAGGGAATCAACGTCAATTATTGCAAGGAAGAAATCTTGACCCGATTGTTCTGCGCTTTGCGCACAGGCGTTTAAACACGAATCAAATGCTCGACGATTCGCTAAAGTTGTCATCGGATCCAACAAAGACGCCAACTCCAGACCCAAAGTACGCTTTATTGCGCTTTGGCTGGCAAGGAATAGCGAGAGTATTATGACTACCGCGGTAGATACGACCGAAACGATATAGGCACACGGCAGCGGATTATATTGTCCTTCGTGGCTGCCTATTAATCCGGTGAATAAGGGCACTGTCTGGGCAACAAGTAGTCCAAGAATCAAAAGTCCATAAGGTATGGCCTGCCAAATTGGGAAAGCTATAATGCCAAAAACAACCCAGCATGCTGCCAGGGGTAAAAATGGAGATTCGTGCGAGCCAGTAGCAGCAAACATATAAAACAGAATTGGAATGTCAAAAAGCAAAGTAAGACTTAACCACAGATTTGCTTTACGCATAGTGTAGGCACTTACAATTGCCGGAACTTGGGCAATTGTAGCAACTAACAAGGTGATCACCATTGCAGTTCCTGGTCCAGGCCGCAGTAGCTCTCGAAGCGATAACGAAAATGCTAAAACTACAATTACCATAAGTCGGCCCAAGATCACTGCCGTAACGGGAACCTTGGCACTTGATCCAACGAGTCGAAGTGAAACCCAGGAGTTTTTACCTGACGTGTTACCAACCGAACACTCAATCCGCTTGGGCGATCTTTTGCCATGCTCGGCTTCTATTGATTCGTAATCCATGTGGGAATTCCAAAGTAAATAAATTATTAAATATGTTTTCTAAGATCTCGTTGCGAGCCAAACATTTCGGTAGCATCTGTTGATAGCTTTTGTCTAAACAGTCCTGCGTACCTAAAATCAATTATTGAAGACCGAGTTCCAGTTGCAAGATCTCATTAAGACGTTGTTTTACAAATAAAAAATTCCTTTAAATAATGATCGACCGATTTACACCTTGTCTTTACAATGCAAGCACAATATCACATTTAAACCTCTAGCAAAGGTAACTAGCACAACATTTATCCGCCAAAAATTCTTTTCCCAAAACAGAATAGGCCTTAAGAACTGCACACAGCACATGTTGACCACACGATCAAGGGCGGCATTTTGTCCAGCTTCGAGCAATATAGCAACAAGCTGCATCACCTAAAAGGCCTGGGCATACCGATGTTGGTCCCTGATGGCGTTTCCAAGCAACAACACGGGGTAACGTTATTGGCAAAGTATCATTTCAAAAACGCTAGCTTTACCGATAGTTTCTAGACCCGAAGCGTATGATCTTGAATAAGCGTTTTAGCTCGAAGCGCGCAATCTAAATGATTTACGACCAGACTTAGATGAACAAACACTTTAAGTGACAATATTGTTTAACCACTACAGCAAAACAATATTGTCAGATGCCAATCGACACTAAGTCGAATCAAAACGATCCAATGGCACAGCATTAAAGCAACATATTATAACCAATTGGCGATTACGAACACTCTTTTGCCCCGGAGCACAGTCCAAAACTTAGTGGAACCATTGTGGGTCTTGACGTTCAATCCATTGCTTTAAACCTTCTGCGTTAGAATTAACACCGTTTAGAAGATCCAACCTATCCAAGAGGTTTGGATTCTCGTGGTCTAGACTGGGTTGTCCAAACTCATTTTTCAATTCAGCGGCAATATCTTTGCCCGCGATAAAAGCCCGCTTCGCCGTTTCCGCCCAAGCTCGCAATGAATCAATTGCGCTATCAAGAACCTCAACTGCTGAGTCATAAACGCCAAAATGGGCGAAAGCGAGACCGGAAGGATTTCGCTTTTTGAATTTTTCTAACGATTGAATGGCGCTATTAAGATCGAAATCAGACGGAGGCGTAGCAGGTACCAGTGCTTTCATTTCCGGTAACAAAATCCCAGCTGCATCTCCCGTGAAAATTAAACCTGTCGAGGAATCAAAAAACCCTAAATGATGCTTAGCATGACCAGGCGAATTTATGACTTCAATTGATCGATCTTTCGAAACGCGAATGAAATCGTTGTCGCCGACCACTTTAATACGTGCATTAGGAGTCGAAATAAGCCGACCGTAAAGGTTGTCCAACAAATCACCATAGACAATACCTGCCGAGGCATTCAGTCGAGAAGGATCCGCTAGATGTCGCGCACCTCGCTCGTGCACATACACAGTAGCGTTGGGAAAAAGCTTTGAAATCTCACCGATGCCACCAGCGTGATCAAGGTGAATATGTGTCAGCGCTACCGACGCAAGATCGTTTGCCCCAATTCCCAGGTCCTCCAACTCGCCTACTAAAACCCCAACCGAAGTTTGACTTCCAACTTCAATGAGAGCCGGCGAATCACCTGCTATTAGGTAAGCAGAGGTAATTTGATCCCAACCGCCAAGCTTTGTGTCGATTTGAAACACTCCCGGAGCGATCTCTAAAGGCATACAACCATCCGCTTTCGAACGAGAACCAAATACAATTTGTAGTTAGCTCTCACTTTAGACAACACCAACTGTACGTCAACTATCGCGTCGTTGGGTACTCATGTACCTGACTTTTGGTTCCGAAGTCAAAGCTCAAATCGGTGACGATCCATTCTTGCCCAGTGTTTCGACTGGAAGAGCGACCTTCAATGATTCCGCAACTTCTTTAATTCCCGTCAATATGCCAGTTAGCTCCATAGGAATGACTATTTTGGTCGACGGCGATCCGCCAATTTCTTTTAACGCAGCAAAATACTGCAAAAGTAGCGTATTTTGATCAACATCTTTTGCCGTGGTCATCAAGGTGGAAAGCGATTGTGCCAGACCTTGAGCCCGCAAGATGGCTGATTGTCTTTCGCCATCAGCTTCTAGCACCGCGGCCTGCTGTTGACCTTCGGCCACGGTTATGGCGGCCTGTTTCTTACCTTCTGACTCCGTAACAACGGCGCGCCGGGTACGTTCTGCAGACATCTGTCTTGTCATTGCGTCTTGAACAGCTGGAGGAGGATTAATCTCTCTGACTTCAACGTTTGTAACTTTGACTCCCCATCGCTCAGTGACCTCGTCCAACTTGTTTCGAAGTGAATTGTTCATAGCTTCTCGCTTTGACAAAACATCGTCTAACGCCATATCTCCGACAACGCTGCGTAGTGTTGTGGCAGCTATATTCAACGCTGCACCAGAAAAATTTAGAATCTGCACGACCGACATGACTGGATCAAAAACTTTAAAGAACATAATAAAGTCGATTGAAATCGGAGCATTGTCCTTAGTAATTGCAGTTTGGTGCGGAATTTCAAGAAATTGCTCACGTAAATCAACCCAGGCCACGCGATCGATTATCGGGTTAATCAAAATTAGACCCGGTCCTTTTGCTCCGATTGACTTACCCAACCGAAAAAGAACAAGACGCTGATAATCTCGGGTTATTTTTAACGACGATAGTCCGACAAAAATCAAAAAACCCAAAACAACAAATGCTATCGCCACAAGTTCCAACGTAGCTACCATAGTTATCCTCCCGCTGGTTGCGCTTTTTCACCAAATGGATCTTCAGCTACACGAATATGAAGCTTGTCTACCTCCACAACAAAAATGGTAGAACCCTTCGCGATTGCATCACCAACGGATTCCGCGCTCCACGTTTCGCCTGCAATTTGGACAGTTCCCGATGGTGCTAGATCGGAAAGCGCGACCCCGGTCTGGTTCCAAATCTCAAGCGGCATTTTACTTTCAGAATTACGACGAAGTTGTATAAATGACCTTGTCCCCATAACAATTGAAGCAACTGCCAGCAATAACGACGCCAGCAAGACCACTGCGGTAATTGCACTTATATTCATGCGATTTTGAGATAATGAATATACTAAAAAAACACCCGACGAAACCAGGCCAACCGCTCCTGCAGCTATGGTCGAATGTACACCAAGGTGCAAACCTACGGCCAAAAGAGCAAGTACTACTGCTAGGAGAACCAGAGCCTCAATTAGCATCGCTATTCCTTTTCGGTTTCAAGCCCAATGTTACTCCTTTGTTAGGGCTATGTGAAACCTTCTTTCAAATTTCATAGTTTTTATTTGCGACGGTCGCCACAACAACTTAAAAAACTCGCAGGTATTTGATCATTGATCCCCAACGATGTCACTCACCTAAAGGAATTGAAAGTATACGAGCTACATTTTCACCAAAAACATAACAACACGCGTATATTGTTTAGCTAGCTAGATCCAAAAAGAGAAATTACAGCCAGGAAAATTTAGCGGATGACCACACAGACCAGGGTAAAAACTATTTTATTTCGTTCGTTACGGGTATTTTTAGGAACCTTCGTCACAATCGGCCTATTTATACAACCAATCTCTTTTGCATATGCGACCACCATAAGCAAAAGCCAAAATAGCTGGATTCCTCGGCCTTTAGCCCTTGGCTCGCGTCATGGAGTTACACTTGGATCTTATCCTCAATTGTGGTATTCGCCCCTAAATCTAAAACCAATGGTGTTAGGTTCTAATCCCGGCGAAGGGGTTTGGCAACCGGTCGGTACGGCTACTGGTCAAGGAAACGCAACATTTGTAACATACGTGACTCCATACCCTGGCGCTCCCCAAGTTGCAGTTGCCTGGATCAATCAGTCATATGCGCGAATCGCACTTTACGCGGGTACATCGCAACCGGGCGGTGTGTGGCCAAACCAAGGTTCCGTGCCATCAAGTCTTTATCCATCGCTTATCGCGGCATTTGAAGGTGGGTTCATTTTTGATCAATCACATGGCGGGTGGTACCAAGGTGGATCGTATGCCGCACCGCTTAGAAATGGCGCCGCATCGATCGTCAATTACACAAATGGTACCATAGACATTGGGAGTTGGGGAACAGACGTGACGATGACCAACTCGGTCTACGCCGTTAGACAGAACTTGATCCCACTGGTAGAAAACGCGACGGTGTTACCAGTGGCGCAAGTAGATCCTCTAGTGACCTGGGGATACTCACTTGGCAACTTGTTATACACCTGGCGCTCAGGTCTAGGAATTACCGCAAATGGAGCGCTAATTTGGGTAGGCGGACCCGGATTATCGCCCCAGGCACTAGGTAACGTACTGGTTTGGGCTGGCGCTGTCAGGGGTATGCAACTTGATATGAATCCCGATTGGGTGAATTATGCCGCATATACTTACAGTCCTCAATCGGGTATCTCCGGCCAAAACTTACTGGGTTCGATGTACTTTTCGCCACAACACTACCTCTCGCCATTCTGGCGTGATTTCGTAGGAGTATTTCTCCGCTAGGCGCAGTTTTTACGCGAGCTCAATCAAATCTAGGTAGGCGTCACCAAAATAATCAATAGTTCCATCGGGTAGTAAAAGTACTCGATCTGGATTGAGCATTCTAGCGAACTCGGGATCATGGGTCACACAGATCATTGTTCCTGTCCACGCACTCAATGCGCTCGAAATTGCAATTCTTGAATTTGGATCCAAGTTGTTTGTGGGTTCGTCTAACAGCAACAAATTATGGCGACCTGCCACCAACAGGGCAAGTGCGAGTTTGGTTTTCTCCCCCCCGGACAAGGTAGCGCTCGCCTGAGATACAACGTCTCCAGCCAATCCAAACGCTGCCAGCGTGCCCATTGCCTCGGTAAGTGTGATTCCTTTTGCCAACACCTGTTGAAGGGGAGATGATTGGGGATCAAGTTCTTCGTGCTCCTGGGCAAAATAACCGACACTTGCACGATCAGAGAAGACAACCGATCCCAGGTCAAGCTCAAGTTTTTGTGCAAGTACGTTTAGAAGCGTAGATTTACCGGCACCGTTCAGACCGGCTACCAAAAAACGCTCGCCTCGTTCAATCACAAAATCCAGATCCTCAAAAACAGTAGTAGTTCCATAGCCTTTACAGAGCGAACTTGCTTCAAGTACGATCCTCCCGCACGGCAGTGGGGTGGGGATTTTTGCGGTCACTTTCTGAACTCTTACGTCCTTGGGCGCATCGTCCATCGAATCTTTTATTCGGGCAGCTCTAGAGTCTAAACTTTTTGCCACGCGTGCTCGAGACGAACTTTGGTGCCGCATGGAATCCGCCAAGCGAGTCAAGCGTGTGTGTTCATCTTCATTTCGTTTGGCGACCTGCGCTGCTTGACGCCGTCTTTCAGACATCGCCCGCTGGTACGCGCTGTAATTACCCTTAAAGTCGATTAAT
Organism: Actinomycetes bacterium; assembly: GCA_021785005.1. GTDB lineage: Bacteria > Actinomycetota > Acidimicrobiia > Acidimicrobiales > Acidimicrobiaceae > Acidithrix. The sequence continues at coordinate 13,776 of JAJYGT010000164.1, read as the reverse complement.
TCACCATCGCCAGTGCCACGTTCTAGATGAAATACCCGATTAATGGACTCATCAAGCAGCTCCAAGTCGTGGCTAACTACCATTAGTACGCCTTGGTAGTTTTTTAAATAATTAAGTAGCCAAGACTTAGCATCTATGTCTAAATGGTTCGTAGGCTCGTCCAAAAACAGCAGTTCAGACCCACCAAACAAAATTCTCGCAAGTTCAACCCGTCTCCTTTCACCGCCAGAAATTGCTGTCATTGGCAAGTGGTATCGCGTTTCTTTCAGGCCTAATCCAGACAGAAGCGACATTGCCGCAGATTCCGCACGGTAACCGTCGCGTTGCTCAAAGTCCTCGAGAAGTCGAGTATACCGCCGTAAATTTTTGTCTGACGGGTCTGATTCCAGTAATTTTCTTGCTTCTTCAATTGATCTAGATAACTCACCAAGACCCCTGCCCGAAAGCACCCGTGACAGTGCTTGCTCATCGGCGGCACTCTTCTCGGCCAAAGTATCCTGCCCAAGATAACCAAGGTTTCCTTTGTAGGAAATTGCACCTTTTGTTTGGTTGCTAACGCCTGCCAGTACCTTCAAAAGTGAAGTCTTGCCTGCACCATTACGGCCTACCAACCCAACTTTGTTCCCTGCGCTAAGAACAAAAGATAGTTTCGAAACTATAAATTTTCCGCCCACCTCTACGTGTAGGTCACTAACTGATAACAAAAAATCTCCTCGGGTTGGATTAGGCTCAAAGTAGGATTAAAGGAATCCAGCTTGTTAGCTAGCAACTATTTAAAGCTATAAATTCCATGCCATAATCGATCCTCTAAACCAAGGATCTCTATCTTTAAAAATAGGCGCTTACACTCCAGCGTAGTTGCTCTGGGGTTCACCACCTATATCGCGAGATTTAGCAACACACTGCCGTTGTTGAAAGATGAACTATCAACCTAGTCAGGCTGCACATGCACCGGTTGAAACTTGGGCGGTACTGTTAGCCGCCAAAGAAATCTGTTTTTGGACAGCTGGCATTGCAAGTGCAAATCCTACATCCGGATTAGTTGTTGAACGCGAGAACACCACTCCAATTGCCTGTCCAGACATATTGACTATTGGCCCTCCGGAGTTGCCAGGTCGGATTATTGCTTCTAGCTCATAAACCAGTCGATCAGTGATATTTTGATTATAGATATCTCGACCTTGCGCCGTGAAAGTATCCATTACTCCAGCACTCGAGGTTGTCAGTGGTCCTCCACCTGGATATCCCAGTACCACACCCATTTGGCCACGAGATGCTACGCTCGCATCAATAGGCAATGTCGGATCCAAAAGCCCAGATGTTCGCAATACTGCGATATCTAATTCTGGATTGAAAAGTACTACCACAGCCGGGTGTTGACCGGCACTGTCAAAAATGGAAATATTACCTGTGCCAGCCACGACGTGTGCATTGGTGACAACTTCATTTGGACTCACCACAAACCCGGAACCCTCTTGGATTTGGCCACAACCAATTCCCTCGATTTTTACGACCGAAGACTGTACCTTTGAAACAACCTGGTCTAGGGCAGCTTGCGACGGAAGGTCTACCGGCCCTGAAATCGTGGGAGGCAGTGAAGCAAACACTGCCGGAAATCCCTCAGAATTCACAAATGCCTGAATTCGAGAAAAAATGCTCGGTGCTGGTGGCATGGCCTTGGTAATGGTTTTCACGATTCGAGATTGAGCAACTTGATCCGAAACGGCAGCAAACGGGAGATTGACTGCGATACTCGACATAACCCAGACCACCAAGAGTGTCGCCACCACGGCTACGCCGCCGCCGATGCTAGAATTCAGCCCCGCCAAATGAACCTTGGACAGTTTTGCGCCTATAATACCACCCAGATGTCGCCCGAGCCCACCAACAACAGATGCACAACCAAAAAACACCAAAAGCAAAACAACAGTTCTTAGATACTGCGAGTTGATATGAGTTACAAGTCTCGGCGCTACAACCGCCCCTAAAAGTAGTCCGATCCAAAAACCGCCATAGGATCCCAGCTGAACTGCCGCTCCGAGTTGAGCTCCTCTAATTGCGGCATAACCAACGCCAATCAATATCAAAAGATCGACCCAATCGAATCCTCCTATAAAAGCAAGAAACACAGAATTCGCACCTAACAACAAAATTACCTTTTAGCTTTGTAAACACTAGCCTTTTTGGCCACGTCTAAATCCTAACCCCTTGATGACGTTTTGTTCTGACAACTTTGATTGTCATGGAACCTCAGGAGAAATTAACTCCAAATGCGTTTCGATTTGACCGCGCTCCATCGGTGCGCCAATGTGATAACCCTGAACCTTATCGATTCCCAACTTCCTCATCAAACGGATTTGTTCAGCCTTTTCAACACCTATACCAACCACTTCTGCGTCTAACGAATGTGCCAACTTTATGAGTCCGTTTAACACGCCGTAGGAACGCGAGCCGGTCTCAACTCCTAGCATCAAAGTCCGGTCAATCTTAACTTGCGAAACCTGGTATTTCGTAAAGAGTCCGAGCGCGGAAGATCCAACGCCAAACTCATCAACGCTTAGACGAACACCAGCTTCATGCAACCTCAAAATTGACCTATGTGCCGGAGCATCCTCATCGATTTCGATGTTCCCCAATTCAATTGATACATCGGCCGCCTTGATGCCAAAGTTGTCGATCTGATCGAGTACGGCGCCCACGAGATTCGTATCCTCAAGTTCATCTCCTGATAAGTTGATCCCAAGCGATAACTTGATCGCCGAGTACCGTGCCTGCCAATGCGCAAGCGCGCCCACCGCCTGTGTCGCAACCTGAGTTCCAAGCCGTGGCAAACGACCGATCTCTTTGGCAACCGAAATGAACTCAATTGGAGAAATAAGACCTCGAGACGGGTGGTTCATCCGTACAAGTGCCTCGACCCCACAGATACGCCCATTTGAGAGCGACATAATAGGTTGAAATAGCACGACGAGCTCTTCGTTATCAATTGCACGTCTGACAATGTTTTCAAAAGATCGTCGATCTTTGACAAACGTTGAAAACGTCTCTTGGAAAAACTCAATTTTTCCAGATCCCTTAGCCTTGGCATGATCCTTGGCAATCGAAGCATTCGTGAAAAGTTGTCTTGCATCAAGCGAAGGATCGGAAGCAAACGCTACTCCTACACAAGCAGTCACCACTACTTCTTCGCCGTCTGGTGCAATCACTGGCGTATCCAAGACAGATCTAAGCGTCCGGGTAATCGCATCAACCTGGCTGATTTCCGAGGCACCAAGCGCAAGGATGCCAAATTGTTCCTCGTCTAACCTAGCTACGGGGAAAATAGTACCCAAGCCATCATCTATGCGGTGCGAAACATTGGATAAAACTGCATCTGCCCCAATTTGTCCGAGACTATCTTCGATAGATTGAAATCGATCGATCTCAATAACAATCATCGCGAGACCGGGCAATCCAGCGCCCAAAAATGATCGTATCCGCTCGTATTCGAACATTAGGTAGCTCTCGCGATACAGTCCGGTTACTGGATCGAGATCGAATCCTTGAGCAAATACATTATCCCCAAGCCCAAAGTCGGAATTTCCTTGAACCCGTGCAATTGTCAATAGCGCTGCACGTTCACCGTGTCGCTCACTCAGTGAAACTGCTCGTAGATCAAACATCTCATAGTCGTTAGTCCCCGACAATATCCGCACGCTTACCTGCACTGCTTGTTCGTCTAGCGCGAACTCGTCTAAGAAGGAGGCAAACAGCGACTGATCTTCGGGGTGAACCAGCGTTATTAGTTCGACAGACTCGAGCTCCCGCCCAACATATCCTGTGACGTTTGCGATCTCAGCATCACATGTTAAAATTGCACCACTATCTAGTGAGAGCACCAAAGTGGCGCTCCCTACTACAGATGTAACATCCCTTGCGATACTATCGGTCATTTATTGCGTCACTTTTATCGTCTAGCACGCCATAGATTCATCTTCTTGCAGTTATTATTAGACCAGCCAATTAGTGCGCGCTAATAAATCGAGCCTGTCAGTTATAGGATTTCTAGATTCGATAACTGGAAAACTTATCGGCACCATAAGACAAAAGTAAATTCGAAAGAAAAACAAATCGTGTCATTTTCTCGACCGCTTGAGAACACGCAGTCACGCAGATACTGAAAGAATTCTCCGAACCCGTCGAGACGAACACTTGGAAAGTTGTTATCAAAATTATATTCCTAGCGTGCTTTCGTAGTCATTTAGAGTAGTTATGATCTGAGGCACTGTATTAATGCGTGAAATGCCTGAGGCGAGGCCATCCAAATTATGGGCTATTGCTCGCTTTTTGCCACCCTGATGCGCGACGTTTAGATTTCACCGGTTAAGCAGCGTTACAGCTTGGAAGAAGAGCGACGAAGGATTTGTATACTCCTATAACGCATCACTATAAGTTGTAAAAGCTACATACGTCATTTTTTCCAGTTCGTGACTAGTTTTTATGTTGCAAGTTCCATTACACAACCGTAGCTAGTTGAAAACTAGCCAATATCAACAGGAGATCTTACGACGTGCTCGCCTCTGCATTAGACGGATTACGCCTTTCACTTCATGTGCTCGCTGCAACTATTTGGGTTGGCGGACAATTTACGTTGGCAGGCTTGGTGCCCAGTCTTCGTCTTGTCGGTGACCAGGCGACACTAATTGCGGCTAAAACATTTTCCAAGTTTTCTTGGCCGGCATATTATGTTTTGGTAATAACCGGGCTCTGGAATGTCTCTGTGGTTCACATGAGTTCAACAACTACGGGTTGGAAAATAGTACTCGGAATAAAGATATTTGTCGTCGGACTGTCTGGTCTTTCGGCTTACTTGCACACCAAGGCCAAAAGCAAGAAGAAAGTAGCTTTTTGGGGTGCAGTCTCGGGTACAAGCGCAGCGGCAGCTGTAGTGCTTGGAGTATTTTTAGATGGATGATACCAGCAGCACCAACAATTATTTGGCGAGCTACATAGATTTTAGGTAGTTCCGGACCATCAGCAAAACGGCAGCACCTTCGCCTACGGCCGACGCAATTTGCTTGGTACTTCCCTGGCGAACGTCGCCTGCGGCATAGACGCCTTCCATGGAAGTAGATAAAGTTTGATTTGTAATAACGAATCCGCCCGAATCAAGATCCAACGTTCCCTGAACGAAACTCGTGTTGGGTGTAAGACCAATAAATATAAAGGCGCCATTGGCCTCAATCGCACTTTTTTCTCCCTCAGTTTCAACTTCAACTGTGGCTAACTTTCCTTGCTGATCCGCCGTGAAGCCAATCACGTTGGTGGAAGTACGAACTTGAAAACGCGGGTCTGAGAACACTTTTTCTTGAAGAAGTGTTGACGCGGTTAGCTCCGGCAAATTTTGGATTATCGTGATCTTTTCAGCAAACTGACTTAGAAATATTGCTTCTTCAACCCCCGAGTTACCCCCACCTACAACAATTAAGTTTTTCGCGCCTCTATAGAACGGACCATCGCAGGTAGCGCAAAAGTGGATGCCTGATCCGATTAGATCGTCTTCACCTTCAACACCTAATTTACGATAAGTTGATCCACTTGCTAAAACTACTGCAGGGGCGCAATAAACTTCCTGTTGATCAGTTATTACTTCAATATTTTTGTCGCGTCTAACAATCCGATCTATTGCTACCCCTGAAAGCATTTCAACCTCATAACGCTGAGCATGTTTTACATACAGCTCAGCAAGTGCACCGCCGGTGATACCGTCGGGGAAACCCGGGTAATTATCGACTCGTTCGGTAGCTCCGGCTTGTCCCCCGAGGGCTCCCCGATCTAAAATCAAAGTGTCTATGCCTTCTCGAGCTGCATATATTCCCGCTGTTAACCCAGCCGGACCTGCGCCTATAATTATCAAGTCATAGTGAGTCTTCTTGGCTGTAATCTTCAACCCCAGGGCTTTGGCAAGTTCAGAGTTATTCGGCTCAATCAGCACGGTGCCATCAGGAAATTCCACAACAGGAATTACGAGTTTGCCACCATTTAAATCCCTAGTCCGCTGATGTGCAACTTCGTCGATTTCTACGTCTACAAAAGAATACGGTATACGCTGGTCGGATAAGAACTGCTTGGCACGCTTGCAGTCGGGACACCAATTCGCCCCAAGAATCTTGACGGTACCTGACATAATTCCCCGTTCTATCTGGCAGTAAGAATTTTTAGCACTTACTGCGCTAAGAATAAGTCTTTTTGGGTTAGCAATTATTCCAAGATCACCACTCAAAAATCGCATCCGCAATCCCCACTTCGTGAGCCTTGCACAAATGTTCTAAATAAAATATGCCAATACTGCACTACGTTGTCACTCTTGCGGAACTCAAAAGGTCCAAGAGGCTAGACGATACACAAAGTGGGGAAACCTCGAACAGGCACTCGGTTGCACAGACCATGTTCACGACTTTTCAAGCTTCGTGTTCGTGTACGTTCTTCATAAATTTATTCTCCAAACAGCGATGCGACTAGACTCTGCCCGTAACGTCTGCGACGTCATGAACAGAATTATCCAAACTCACTGTAGAATATGAAAGCTCAAGCGGGCCAATGACGTCCCAAATTAATTTGTTTTGAAAAGTTGCATCGAACAATTGGAGATGTCATGTTAAATCGGTCCTTAGAAGCGCACGCACTTTCTCCCACTTTATATAGTGCTGATTTTGAACACGACTCCTGCGGTGTAGCTTTTGTAGTCTCGATTAAGGGAAACGCATCACACGAAATAGTTGAAATGGGTCTTGAAGCCTTAGGCAATATGGAGCATCGTGGCGCTTCCGGTGCTGAACCCAACACCGGGGACGGAGCTGGAATACTAATCCAGATCCCCCATGAATTCTTTGCAAAAGCTACGGATTTTGAAATTCCCAACAAAGGAAAATACGCTACCGGCTTAACGTTCTTTGACAAAGCAACTGACCTTGGTCTCGCTAAAGCAGCCTTGGAAACAATTGCTTCAGAAGAAAATTTACGTATCCTAGGATGGCGTAGCGTTCCAGTAGACAATTCGAGTTTAGGTAAAACATCGCAGTCAGTCGAGCCGGTCATTGAGCAGATCTTTTTAGCGGGTACAAATGTTGACCTTTCGGGACTTGACCTTGAGCGCGCAATTTACGTCTTTAGAAAACGTTCTGAACATTCCATAACAGGCATCTATTTCCCCTCTCTTTCATCTAGAACTTTTGTCTACAAGGGCATGTTAACTACACCACAAGTACGCGAATATTTTCGAGACCTCTCAAACCCTGCAGTTAAGTCTTCGTTGGCGCTGGTTCACTCTCGATTCTCTACTAACACATTTCCCGCTTGGAGCCTCGCTCACCCATACCGACTTATTGCTCATAACGGAGAGATAAATACCGTTAAGGGCAACCGAAATTGGATGCGCGCGCGCGAAAGCCTTTTAGCATCCAATCTCTTTGGTGAAAACATAGAGAGAATTTTTCCAATTTGCACGCCTGACGCGTCGGATTCAACCTCATTCGATGAAGTGCTAGAACTTTTACATCTAGGAGGACGTGATCTCCCGCATGCCGTGCTGATGATGATCCCAGAAGCATGGGAGAATCACAAGCAAATGAGTGGAGCAAAAAAGGCATTTTATCAGTATCACGCATCGCTGATGGAGCCTTGGGATGGCCCAGCATCTATTGCCTTTACCGATGGAACTCAAATTGGTGCAGTCCTTGATAGAAATGGCTTGCGCCCTTCCCGCTTTTGGGTCACCGCCGACGACCTGGTAATTATGGCAAGTGAAGTTGGAGTTCTAGACATTGACCCGTCACAAATTGTACATAAGGGTCGACTTCAACCAGGAAAGATGTTTCTGATTGATACATCCAAAGGAAGAATAATTGCTGATGAAGAAATCAAGGAGGGACTTGCAGCAGAAAATCCATACCAGGAGTGGATAGACCAAAACCTGCTTTCATTGGACGACCTACCGCCGAGACATATGCTGGTACCTCAGCATTCGAGAATCGCAGGCCAGCAACGTTTATTCGGCTATACGACTGAAGATTTACGAATTATTCTGGCACCGATGGCCAGGACCGGAACCGAGGCTATTGGTTCGATGGGCTCAGACACTCCAATTGCAGTATTGTCTGACCGTTCTCGAATGCTGTTTGATTATTTTTCTCAACTATTTGCCCAGGTAACAAACCCGCCACTCGATGCGATTCGCGAGGAACTGGTAACGTCAATAGCTGGCACGATTGGGCCTGAAAGTAATCTTTTGAACCCAACAGCTAAGAGCGTTCGGCAAATTCAACTTCCATTTCCGATCCTTGACAATGACCAGTTGGCAAAGTTGATGTACATTAATGAATCGGGCGGCACCCAAGACTTTACTCCCAAGACCATCGATGGCCTTTACGAAGTGTCCGGTGGCGGAACGGCAATGGCATCTGCCTTGGAGAAGATCCGCGCTGAAGTTACCGACGCCATTGCTGGAGGCACAAATCTGTTTATCCTTTCAGATCGCCACGCGAACCAAGAGCTTGCTCCGATTCCGTCGCTCTTGCTGACTTCGGCTGTACACCATCACCTGATTCGCACCAAAAAGCGGACCCAGGTAGCTTTGGTGGTTGAAACTGGAGAGGCCAGAGAAGTTCACCACATGGCGCTTCTTATCGGATATGGCGCTGCGGCAATTAATCCTTATCTGGTTTTTGATTCGATCGTAGATATGATACGGGAAGGCTCTATTTCCGGGATTACTCCCCACAAGGCAATTCATAACTATATAAAAGCAGCTGGCAAAGGCGTCTTGAAAGTGATGTCCAAAATGGGCATTTCGACAGTAGCTTCGTATACCGGTGCACAGGTCTTCGAAGCTGTTGGCCTTAACAGTGAATTCGTTACTGAATATTTCGAAGGCACGCCATCGCGCATTCAAGGAATAGGAATCGACGAAGTAGCCGCAGAAGTTGCTGACCGACATCATCGAGCTTATCTTGATCGCGAAGGTGAGCTTGCCTATCGCGAACTCGAAGTGGGAGGTGAATACCAATGGAGACGCGAAGGCGAATACCACCTCTTCAACCCAGAGACAGTCTTCAAACTTCAACATTCGACCAGGAACAAACGATTTGACATATTTGAGGATTACTCCCGCCTAGTAGACAATCAATCCAAAAATCTCGCCACTATTCGTGGCCTTTTGGAGCTGGATACGAAAACCCAAACGCCAATTGATATAAGCGAAGTTGAACCAATATCTGAGATCGTCAAAAGATTTTCCACAGGAGCTATGTCATATGGGTCCATCTCCAAAGAGGCGCACGAAACTTTGGCGATAGCGATGAATCGTATCGGTGGGAAATCCAATACTGGTGAAGGAGGTGAAGATCCTGAAAGGTATATACCGGATACAAATGGTGATTCAAGAAAATCATCAATAAAACAAGTCGCCTCTGGTCGCTTCGGCGTCACAAGCGAATATCTCGTAAATGCGACCGACATTCAAATTAAAATGGCTCAAGGTGCGAAGCCCGGCGAAGGGGGACAGCTTCCTGGTGACAAGGTGTATCCTTGGATCGCAAAGACAAGATTTTCCACACCTGGCGTAGGTCTTATCTCTCCACCGCCGCACCACGATATTTACTCAATTGAAGATCTTGCACAACTAATTTTTGACCTAAAAAATGCCAACTCCCAAGCTCGCATACATGTCAAGTTGGTATCTGAAGTAGGTGTTGGCACTGTTGCTGCTGGAGTCGCTAAGGCACATGCCGATGTGGTGCTAATTTCGGGACACGACGGGGGGACTGGCGCGTCACCGCTCACCTCACTAAAGCATGCCGGTATTCCGTGGGAACTCGGCCTGGCAGAAACCCAGCAGACTCTAATTGCCAACGGTTTACGCGAGCGAATTGTAGTCCAAGTCGATGGTCAGTTAAAAACCGGTCGAGACGTAATTATAGCTGCGCTGCTCGGTGCTGAGGAATTCGGCTTTGCCTCCGCACCGTTAGTAGTATCTGGCTGCATCATGATGCGGGTTTGTCATTTGGACACATGTCCCGTTGGTATTGCTACTCAAAATCCTGAGCTTCGAAAGAAGTTCAATGGAAAACCCGAATTCGTTGAAACATTCTTTGAATTCATTGCCCAGCAAGTTCGACAATACTTGGCGAGTCTGGGACTCAGATCGATTGACGAAGCGATTGGACGGGTTGATCTTCTAAAGGCGGGTTCGGCGCAAGGTCATTGGAAAGCCAGTGGATTGGATCTCTCACCTATTGTGACAACCTCTCATATCAGTACCGGTACGATCCTGAAAAATTCTTCAACGCAAGATCATGGTTTAGATCACATCCTTGACAATACTTTGATCGCTGAAGCAAAAGACGCACTCGAGAACAAAATACCCATGAGCGCCACCTATTTAATCAGAAACGTAAATCGAAGCGTTGGGACGATGTTAGGTTCAGAAGTTACTCGCAGGTATCAGGGTGCAGGGTTACCTGACAACACAATCGACCTAACTTTTTTTGGCTCGGCGGGTCAAAGCTTCGGCGCTTTTGTACCAAAAGGAATTTCGCTAACTCTATTTGGTGACGCAAATGATCATGTTGGCAAGGGGCTCTCAGGCGGACGTCTGGTTATAACCCCACATCCCAAAGCTCACCTGATAGCCGAAGACAACATCATCGCCGGCAACGTAATACTTTACGGTGCTACGAGCGGAAAATTATTTATTCGAGGGGTAGTCGGTGAACGTTTCGCCGTACGAAATTCGGGTGCCATTGCCGTTGTAGAGGGCGTTGGTGACCACGGGTGCGAGTATATGACCGGTGGCAAAGTAGTGGTCCTTGGATCAACTGGCCGAAACTTCGGTGCCGGCATGTCAGGCGGAGAGGCATACGTTTACGATCTGAATAAGCAATTTCTCGAGCTTGTGAACGCCGAAACCGTCGATCTTGACCCGCTCGATGAAGACGACGAACGGTTTCTTCGCGCGATAATTCAGGAACATTTCGAACTCACGAAATCCGCTAGAGCTGAGACAATACTTAACGATTTTGAGGCTCAGTTATGCAAGTTTGTCAAAGTTTATCCTCGTGACTACAAAGCGGTAAAAAATGCGATGCGAGCGAACATCTCCAAGAGCGCCTAAGGCGATCACCTTCACACCAGTTTATTGAAATACCAAATACAAAGAGGCTAAATTGGCAGACCCACGTGGCTTTATGAAATTTGAACGATCGGGACCAAAGCGCAGAAGCGTTGAGCTAAGAGTACATGATTGGCGTGAGGTTTATCTACCCTACCCAGACGATGAACTGCGTACGCAGGCTTCACGATGCATGGATTGTGGTATTCCGTTTTGTCATCAAGGCTGTCCACTTGGGAACTTGATTCCTGAATGGAACGATTTAACCTATAAAAATGAGTGGTCACAAGCGATTGATCGGTTGCACGCCACGAATAATTTTCCAGAATTTACAGGACGGCTATGCCCGGCACCCTGTGAGACTGCTTGTGTGGTTGGCATATCAAACGACCCGGTCGCCATAAAGCTAGTGGAGCAAGAAATCGTCGGGCATGCTTTCGACATGGGATTAATCAAACCAGTTATAGCCAGCATAAAAACGGGAAAGCGAATTGCGGTCATTGGTTCAGGACCATCTGGGTTAGCTGCAGCGCAGCAGCTCACGCGTGCGGGCCATTTCGTGGTCGTGTATGAAAAGTCCGACAAAATTGGGGGCCTTCTTCGTTTTGGAATACCTGAATTTAAGATGGAAAAGCAACATCTAGATCGGCGACTGGATCAAATGCGTGCCGAGGGCACAGTATTTGTTACTGGCGCAGAAGTTGGGATTGATTTATCAGCGGTCGATTTATCAGCGGAATTTGATGCGCTATTGATTACTGTAGGTTCAGAAGTACCGCGAGATATCCACGTCGAAGGACGCGATCTAAATGGTATATATCAAGCGATGGACTATTTACCGCTGGCAAATCGAGTTGCTTCAGGCGAAATAACGGAGTCCCCTATCACGGCCTTAAACAAAAATGTCGTTATCATTGGTGGTGGAGACACAGGCGCTGACTGTCTGGGCACAGCCATAAGACAAGGTGCGAAATCTATTACTCAACTTGAAATCATGCCTAGGCCAACTGCCGAGCGACCTGACGCTGCACCGTGGCCCATGTATCCAATGATCTATCGAATCTCCTCCGCGCACGAAGAAGGCGGACAAAGACAATATTCAATCAATACTGAGGCTTTCTTGGGAGACTCGAATGGCGATTTAAAGGCACTATCGGTGTATAGTGTCGAGCTAAAGACAGGGCCAAATGGTCCTCAGTTCGCAAAAGTTGACAACAGCGAGCACGAGATCGCCGCGGAATTGGTTTTGCTTGCAATGGGTTTTACCGGAACCAAAAAACACGGACTCGTAAATGAACTTAACCTTGAATTGACAAAACGAGGAAGTATCGCGGTTGATTCTGAATGGATGACAAATCAACCCGGCATATTTGCTGCTGGGGATGCGCGAAGGGGACAGAGTCTAATTGTCTGGGCAATTGCGGAAGGTAGATCTGCTGCGGCTGCTGTTGATCGTTACTTGATGGGCACCACCGACCTACCCTCGCCGATTACACCGTCGGCGGTATCAATCTCGGTCTAGCAACCAGCTACGATGAACCGTTTCACTTAAATACCGTTGCAAATCGGACATTATCACTTGGAACCTGCTCGAATGCTGCAGCCCATGACGGAAGTGCCAGGGATTTTACTCCTGACGTTACCATTGCAGCACCCGCGACAATAAAAGTTCCATCAGTCGGCGGGTAAATTGCAAGAATTGCGTCACGATGTCCCCAACATCCGCGGGATTTCGACGACGTGCAGTCAACGTTGATCGTGTTATTTAGATTTCCTCCCCATCCATCGTTGTACATCCAATCAAAATCCGCCAGTAGTGCGCTTTGATACCCCCCGGCCCAAATGCTGTTGTATATTATCCAATTCCCATCCCCAATACTTGGATTTGGATCGTTGCCTGCTAAGGCCGCCTTTAAAGCGTCTTTATCTAGCGACTCGGTCATTCCGACAAATGGCGCAATATTACGACTTTCACGCTCCGCATTTACAACCAGTACTAGCTGCTCGGCGGGCGATAAATTCGTATAATTTGGCGGAAGAACCATGGGTGGAACACCTTCAAGCCGGTGTTGCGCATTGATGTCTTTTAGTACGGCCAGATTGCATAATCTTGAATTGATGACCGCGTTGGGATTGACATTGCTCGGAAACTCATCAACCGGAATGTTCCCATGGGGATTTCCAACAAGGCAGCTGTTCCACGCCTTAATGGAAACCGACGAATTCAAAGGCGGGTTCTTCGGAGACTGAACGAACGCGTCGCCCGCGGGACCACTTGAAGAAAGGATAATACCTACGCCTACTACTAGGCCAACTAACAAAGTCTTGGCAGAAGACATACTTACCTCTTTTGCCTTCAATACAAAACGCCTAATAGTCAGCCTAACTTTCATACAAACAATACGGGCGGGGACTCAAAAGCCACCGCCCGTATTGCCGTATCAACGCTTTATAAAATTGAGTTTCCTAAGAGCTAGTCGGAAAAGACCGCCAAGTCGTACGAAACTGTCTTCTTCGTAAAATACTGATCCTTATCCCTGATCTTTGCGTACAAAACGAAGGGGACACCTATCGCAATTGTAACTAGCACGGGCAACGAATTGGAAACGCCTGACTGTGCCACAACCTGG
>JAJYGT010000013.1 GCA_021785005.1 Actinomycetes bacterium | reverse complement strand
CCCTGGCTTTGGGCTAAAATTCCCGAAAGACCGATATAAAGCCCCGCGTTACTCACAGCAAACCATCCAAAAGGGAGAGCGAGGCATCTAAGCCGACCCTACCATTTTTAGAATAGATATTTCGAGGACCAGTAGAATCAATCAACGTCAGGATGTCCTCAACCAACGCGATTCGCTGACTAAGCAAACTTGTTAGGTTATTTTGCGCTCGCGCTATCCGAGCCGACACGAGTTGCAGTTGAGTTCGAAATTCAGCAAGTACCAAATTCCACGGATCCTCAGCCGCTTTTACAATGTCGTGTAATGACGAGAAATTGTCAATACCTAGGTCTGAACAGACATCGCTAGAAGCTAAAGCCCTTCTCAATTCCAAAGTCTTTAAGTCGTCAACCAGCGCTTGTATCTCGGCATTCGCCGCGGCCAAGTAGTGATGCTTACCGCTTTCAACGAGAAGGCACTCTTCCTCAAGTTTAAAGAGGAGAGTTTCAAGCAGTTTTATCTCGCGATCGAGCAATTGAGAAAGTTCAGAGTATCCCACAGATTTGTTATCGGCAACCCCAAAAGCAAAGTTAAACTGTAATGCTCTAATTGGTTGCTCTCCTTGTCTAGACCGGGCTCTTAGGAGCGATTTAGCCGAACAACCGCAGGGTTACGATGACCGTATACAACAAGCGCTTTACCAGGAGGCAGCGCCCGCAGACCCCCTCGACGCAAGAGTTGCCGCTCAAATGTCTGTTCTATTTGCCTCCTTCGAAAACCCGACGGCTGATTGTAATTCATACCGCATAATAGTTCAGCTAGATTAAGAGTTTCGGGGTCTGAGATTGCACCCAAAAACACCTTGGCCCGGTGATTGTTGATTAATGTTGCGCCTCTTTCACCGTAGCGGGCCCTAACTTGCGCCACATCCTGGAAAATAGTCATGATCGTAACGCCAAAAGCAGCAATCGTAGACACTATCTCGTCCAAATTTGGGATCGGAGCGATATTAGCGGCCTCATCTAAAGCAATTAGCAATTTATGGTGACCGCGTCCCGGATCGGAATAGATGTGGTCAAAAATGCCGGTGAGCACCGCGCCAAAAACCGGCCCAATTTCGCGTTGGCGATTAGGAGGCGAAATCAAGTAAAGTGTTGAATCGAGACTTGGTGCATAGTACGCCAAATTTTGAAAACCAACTTCGAATTCGCTACCTACCCGAAATGGATGGAGGCATTTTTCAAGTGTAGTTATTACTGACGATAGTTGCCGTTCTTCGCGATCAATACTTGCACCAAGCGAGCGCCGTTGAACTTCAAAGTCGTTATTTGCTAGAAATTCACCGGCATTTGTAAAATCTCTTTCATCAACCCATTTTACCACCTCGGAAAGAGACCCTCCCATGTGCGAAGCTGCCAGCACCAGAGGTTGCAGCAGCTTGGCGGCCAAAGAATTCCAAAACCTTGTCTCTTCGGTCGCGGCCATGGTGCTTTCGGTACTGCAAATTATCTCAGATATCCGCCGGGCATCTAAATCGCTTAGAGGGCGCTCGAGGGGATTGAAATAACTATTTCCCATGTCTGAAACCCCTAGTGGATCAAAAATTGTCACTGGACCTAAAGACGATCGTGAATTTAATGTTTCAACTAACAAGTCATCTTTAACGCTCGATGCAATGACGCCTCCCTGGAAATTACTGACTGCCGGAATAACTAACCGAGATGTCTTAAACGACTGAGTTGGACCAAAGACTATCGATGAATCACGTCCAAGCAATCGATACGGCACGAGCCCAATTTTTCCGAGTTCAAGGCTTGCTGGGCGCCTCAAATACTTCAAATTCTCATACGATTTTGCAAACGAAGAGCTACGCTCTAATTCAACACGAGATCCAAATCCCTTGAAAGTTAACGGTCGGTTATTCGCGGTTTCACGTTTTTGTCCATTCGACAGACCACCGAAAATCACAGCGATCAAAATAATGCCCACCACTAGAATTTCTTTAAAACTTAAAAAACTAGCTAATTCCTGCGCTAAATACATAATGCAAACACCCATCGGCAATTCATAAAGCGTTCCCTATTCAAGTCACGTCAAAGCCAGGCCAGGCAAACCCAATGCCAAATGCGAATTCGATCACCGACGCATAGCTTCATCAGTATCAAAAAGCTCAATCTCTCTATCTGTCAATTTGTGATCAACCAATATAAGTCGATTACCTATTTTCCAAAGTGCAGATCCGCGTTCCAACGCGGCAATCATTGAAGATAAATCCGGCGCCAATTCAAAGCGCTCGCAAAAGACCTCAGCTTCGGCACGAGCCATTGCAAAGCCAACAATTGTTTCCGAGTCGGCTAACAGTCCAGTCCCGTAGGCTAAATCATTCGGTACCCCAGTGTGACCGAAATCGCTGAGACGATGGGTAACTCCTAGATTGGCAATTCCAAAATTACGTGAGAGTTTCCAATAACTTCGCAGCCATTGTGCAATTCGGTCATCCGCTAGCAATGCCCATATCTCGTCTATTGCTACGATTTTCTTGCTTGCTTTGGTCACCATTTGGTGGGCTCGTATCGCGCTTAGCATAAGGGTTACCGCCAGCGAGTAAAGACGTGAACCAAAAAGATTTGAAAGATCAATTACTAAAAGCCCCTGGTCAAATAGGTGCGATAAGTCATGTTCTTCACCAGATTTGCAAACTATATTTGCAGACAGCAGTAGATCCAAAGCCCCGACAATCGGTGCCAGGGTACCTTTTTCATAGCGACCGATCCAGTTCCTGGGACCAAATCGACCATCTATAATTACCAGCTGAGATCGCAACGCTTCAAAATCTAAACCTTCCTGACAATCGTCAATTGCTTGGGAAATCGCGACCTGTTCAAGTTCGGTTAACTCGCGCGCGCACAAAAAAGAAATTGTACGAATCGCGATTTCTCGATTGAAATCTCGAGCAATAAAGTCTTGACCTTGCCTGGGGTCAATAAAAGGATTTATCCCTGAGCCACTTTCGACGAATGCGATTGGAGCAAAGCCAAATTTGCGACCGATTGAGGCGTATTCGCCCTTTGGATCAAAGATAATTGAAGAATACCCGTAGGTGTACATTCGGCAAATGTAACTTTTAACAAGGGCCGATTTTCCTTTGCCAATCTGACCGAAGATAAAAGCGTTCGGGCTGGTAATGACGCGCTGTTCGTACAACTCAAACGGGTTATACAAAAACTCGCCTCCAAAGCGAGACATTCCAAGTGCAGGAGCAGTGACAGGTAACCTACATTCGCTAAAACCTGGCAACAAGTAGGAAATCGTCCTGGTAGTCTCCCATAATTCAGTAGGTTTAGGTCCAAGAAACCGCGTTTTTTTAACTGCTAGTTCACGTTGGAACATATTGGCGACTTCTTTATAAAGGGTCAGCTGTCGGCCAAATTCCCGTTTAAGTACCATGTGATTGCTTGCGAAGTGATCCACGAGAGATACTTCCATTTTCTCAGGTTCGGCCTCGATAACAAGCGAGCTCAATCGATATCCCGTGCACCCAGCAAAAAGATCGTTCTCCATTTCGCTCAATGCCGTATTTCGAGCTGCGCGCACGGACTCGCCAAGATATCCTCTCGAGGCGCGAATCGACGCATTCACCAATGCCTTGGTGCGATCCGCGCGCGCGAGATGACGAATCCTACTAGATGAAACCGGTGACAGATTGTGGACAACCGCTGTGCTTGAGCGCGCAAGATACAACGTCATCTGAAAAAAACCGGGACCAACTCGAAGTTGTGGAAAACGGCCGAGGCGATAAATCGACCGCGAACCCGAAATTGTTGAAAGTGCGGAAAATAGTTTGGTACCTCGTTGTTCTTGTAATCTTGGTGCCAGAAAAGACATGATTGCATTAAGTTGATCAGCCCCAAGTTCACTGGTTTGTAGTTGTTGGAGTCCCCTAAACATTGCGTTACACAGGGCAACAATCTCAAGATATGGTTCCATAAATGTTTGATCGCGCGTTAACGAGTCTTTGGGATCGAACTCAAGAGACAACATAAGATAACATCTTGTGCGGTGCCACTTGTGCCTTAGTTCAAGCTGATTTGATTCCAAATCCAAACGATAAGTTTCTAACTCAGTCGATCCTGTTTGATTCGCTCGTTCTGTGTTACCCAAAAGAGTCGGTCGCGCCAACAAAGGCGTAGCAAAAAACATTTCATTGCAATTAGGTAGTTCTATCAAATTGAGCAAAATACCCCGCTTTTCATAACGATGCGCCAAATCAAGAGCTTTTGCAAACCCACGCGCAAGTTCATGTCGTCCACGTTCTCCTATTAGCATGGGTGATGTTTGATGATCTAGCGCAAAACCAACAATCACACGACTGGACGCTTCGCTGAACAAAAGTGCCTTGTTCGTGCCTACCGATATCAAATCGAGTTCGTGCTCCGACCCAAGGACATCCAGGGGCTTTTGCTGAGATTTTAAGTTTTCAACCCGTTCATCAATTACTGGTCGCACCCGTGCGGCAGGGATTTTCGCGCTTGCTCGATAACTTGATGCTGACAAAAATCGATCGTGCAGAATTTTAAAAGTAACGAATTTTTGTATTTGGAAAATTGCCGCTCGCTGCACCAGACAAAATAACGAACAGCCGTCGAG
>JAJYGT010000163.1 GCA_021785005.1 Actinomycetes bacterium | reverse complement strand
AATGGTCGTCCAAGAAGTTTATTTTTTAGCCGATAGGACCGAGTTTCAGGTAGATCGTAGGAATTCAACGTAGCCATTGCGGCCGGTTGTTCGTCAAAACGCCTTGCGCCCTTGAATCGTTCATTAGCGTTAGGGTTTCCCGAAATACTTGACCCGTCGGTCGAACCTGCAAAATCATCAGGTTTATCAGTCAAAGTGTCGACCTCCAAGTCGATCGAGAAATATGCAAATTCCACAACTATGCTCAAGCCGTAAATATGGAGTAACTTCTAGTATGTAACATTGTGATGAATTTCAAGCTGACATTCATCCATAAATTAGACTACAAGGTGATTTAGCGTGCATGTAATTGTGGTCGGATGTGGTCGCGTCGGTTCCGAACTCGCGATGCGCCTAAGTTCCGAAGGACACTCCACGGTCGTAATAGACAAGAACGCAGCTTCATTTCGACGGCTTTCGGATCAGTTTACAGGATCCATCGTTGAAGGACTCGGCTTCGACAGGGAACACTTAGAAGCAGCTGGAATAGCCCATGCAGACGCATTAGCGGCTGTTACGAGCGGAGATAACTCCAATATACTGACAGCAAGAATCGCCAAAGAGACTTATGACGTACCTAAAGTTGTTGCCAGGATTTACGACCCTAGACGCGCTGAAATCTATCAACGCCTCGGAATTTCTACAGTTGCCACCGTGACTTGGACTACCGAACAGGCAATGAGACGGATTTTTGCCAACCAAGCCCTTCCTGACTGGACAGAACCAAACGGGCAATTCGTCCTGTTGGAACGAGGCATTCCGTCGCAGATGTCCGGTAAGCGTTACGCTTCACTTGAAGAGATTGCTGGGGTGAAACCGATGCTTATTACTAGAGGAACCCACACAAAGTTATTTAGCACGGATCTTGTTGCACATGAAGGTGACATTTTGCATGTAATCGTCGATAGAAGCGCAATCGCTGCGTTGGATAAATCTCTTACAAGCACAGGAGTCTGAGCTATGAAAGTCGTAATAGCTGGTGCTGGTAGTGTCGGAGCCTTCATCGCCGAGGATTTAGCCTTAGCCGGGCACAACGTTGTAGTGATTGAGCAAGACAGCGATGAGGTTAAAAAAATTCGACCTCAAATCAATTGTCATTTTGTCACTGGGGATGCTTGTGAAGTTTCGTCATTACAGCAAGCAGGACTCAACGATGCTGACGTGATTGTCGCCGCAACCGGAGATGACGAAGATAACTTAGTTATCTCCCTTTTGGCCAAACAGGAATTTATGGTTCCAAGAGTTGTCGCACGCGTAAACAATCCGAAAAATCTTTGGCTCTTCAATAAGACATGGGGTGTAGATGTGTCGGTTTCAACGCCCCATTTACTATCATCGCTGGTCGAAGAGGCGGTTTCTGTTGGATCCCTGGTTCGCCTTTTATCGTTTGAAAAAAGCGGCGCACGACTAGTAGAAGTCACTTTGGCAATGGATTCGCCAGCGATAGACTTCGAATTATCAGCGCTCAAGTTCCCAAGAGAAGCTTCAATTGTCGCAATAATCCGCGAAGACAAAGTCATAGTGCCAAGAGGAGAAACAATTCTTCGGTCTGGAGATGAAGTGGTTGTACTTGTCACAATAGAATCAGAAGCCGAAGTAAAGAAAGTTCTTATCGGAGCTACCGACATAAATAAGTAGCTACAACCTAAAAGAAAACATCGCTCTTAACCAAACGCTATTAAATACCACTAGGCAAAGCAAACCGTGAGGTTAGAAATGTCCTATGAGCCCGCCAGTAGCGCGCTTCGGCCGCTCTGGATCTCTTCAATGGCGATTCCTGCGTTTATACGCCAAGATTTCAGTGGCAACCCAAAATCTGCCTCTAACGCACTCCAGCGCTCCATTTGCATAGTTGCAGCTTCCGTCAATAGTTCAAGCATTGCAGACGCATCTTGCTGAAACATAGAGCTAAGCATAAATTTGCGTGTCCCTAATCTAGGAGCAACGTTATATTTCTGACCCAACGTCCTAAGCAGTGTCTTGCTAACAATAAACCCTGTGATGTACGGTGCAGCAAACACCTCAAGTCCATATTTGCCCCCAACGTCGCGTAGGTTCGGTCTATTTGCCAACGCACTCGGCTCGAGGTTCCACTCCAAAATCCCAAGCTCTTTGGTCTCAGTGGCAAACACATCCAATATCGCTTGCGACCACGAAGTCAGTTTGGGAAATAGTGATTCCACATAGCTCAGATACGTTGGAAGCCATACCAAAATATGCTCTAGCAAATAGGTGGATCGAACCCTGTTTAAAATAGCCAAGCGACTTGGCTCAGCCAAATTTTCTTGTACTGACTCTAACAAAGAAGCATAATTGCGCAGCTGTCCCACCAACCCAGTCGGATCGTCAACTTGCTCGATTCCAAGAGCTCGATGAAACCCAACTATTCGCTCTTGAACCTCGCCACCAAGTACAGCTTCTTCACTTAGAAAAATTGCAGCGTCAGGCACAATTTCTAGCACAAAAACATCCGTATATTCAAAGTCCGGAAAATCACCTAAGCCAAACAAGTCTCGCATAGGTGTACCGAGTTGTGGATTATCCGCAATTTCAGCGCAAGCTCTAAGGGTCTCTGCGAGATACTCAAACCCAGACATAAATTACACCTTAGGCATATCACTTGGCAATGCGTCTGTTGTACCCTTAGGACTTGGCAACGCAAATGCTTTCGCGACAGGTTTTAGTGGCCGCATGAGCCACCGTGGACGCCGCTGTCCGTTCGGAGACACATCTCGAGCATCACGTGTCATGTCAATCCATTTGTTATACACATCACGTGACTTTTGAGTATCTACAAAAACCTCGCCGTGAACATCCCCGGCCTCTGCCTTTGTGATAGTTACTGCCTGATGCCAACAGTGCATTCCAGATATCGGATCTGGATGAACTGGAAATGTCAAGTTCTGATGTACGCCGACGTCGCCCCACCAAATTCTTAGCGTGTCTGGATCTTCGCTCTCATAGGGTTTCACAGGTTCTTTCGGATTCAGATGCCAGTTGCGACCTGAATGATCCAACGTCACAGTTCGCATAAGTTGTCGCTGTCCGTGATCTTGAAGTTTCCAACGACCCATATGGTGCGAACAAGCCACCACGCCCGGTTTGATACCCTCAGTTACCCAGGGCTTCACGACGAAGTATCCAATCTCGGTAGAAACACGCACGAGGTCAGTATTATCTATTCCCAGTCGCTTGGCATCACTCGGGTGAATCCACAATGGATTAGTATGCGCTATTTCATCAAGCCACTTAGAGTTAGCCGAACGAGTGTGGATTTGAACCGGTAATCTAAATGTCGAAATGAGCACCATTTCATCGCTCGCAAGACTTTGTGGATGCACATGACTTTTAATGTAACCCGGCAATGCATGCTCTGGCCAGCCCCACTTTGCCAAAGTCGAAGAATAAAACTCCAACTTCCCACTCGGCGTAGGAAATCCTCGAAGCAATTCTTGATCAACCTTGACACCTACGGGCCTACGTCCCTGAGCATCCGGATCCGGATCACCCATCGGTACAATATTTTTACCAACTGGCTTAGGCGACGGAGAATAAACCCGATCCATAGAAGAAACCACCGAATCGGTCAACTCGGAGTCTGGAATTTGGTCTTCAAAAATCTGACCTACATTACGTGAAATTTCAAAAGAGCCATAGCGCCTCATGTATTCCAATGGCTTAATATTTTCTTTTGCCGCAGTCTCAGGCAATCCGGGAATTGAGTTGTCGAAGATGTATGAGTAATACTCGTCCACAGAAATCTTCCTGCTGGAATCGTTTGGTGACTCATAAAACTTACGAATACCCATTTCTCCAGTCGGATCAATTCTCCAAGATAAGTCAATCCAAAATTCGTTTTCTTCCCATACCTCTCCAGGGTTATGTTCTCGAGAATCGGTAACAACCCTGCCCTCCAGCGCAGCCTTGGCCCTTAGTACTGGCTGGCGGAATGAGACCCACTGGCCATTGTATTGCTCATAAGACATAAGGTCGTGACGTTCAGACGCATGACCCATCGGCAAAATATAATCGGCAAAATACGCAGATTCATTCCATGTCGGGGTCAGCGCAACAAAGCACTCTACCTTTTTCTCATCAGAAAGAGCCTCTACCCATGCCATGCCATCAGGATTCGTCCAAACTGGGTTATACACCCTGGTAAAATAGACATCAAGTTTTCCTCGACCATCCTCTAGAAGATGTGGTAGCAAGAATGAAAGCTCATTCATCGCTAACGGATACTCTACGGGCCAAGACAATTCATTCCACTTGGCAGGATGCGGAGGAACATGAATTGGCCGTGGCACAAACTTGTTCCAGGCGTTAGGAAATGTACCGCCTTCAGTCGCAATTGCACCTAACAAAGCATTCAAAAGCAAAAGAGTACGCGAAATCTGCCAACCACCAAGATTTCCAGCGCTAGCACTTCGCCAGGTATGAGACGCCAGTTGGGTTTTGGCACTCGCTATCAACGCCGCAATTTCCGCTAACGTCGAAACATCAACACCCGATTCCGCTGCAGCGTATTCGAATGTAAATTCCGCGTATTGCTCAACCAGCGCCTCTTCAAAATCTTCGAATTTGGCATCGGCAACGCCTTTTACTTCAAGCATGTACTCCGACCAATTCCACCATCGACGGATGAACTCGCGGTGATATAGCTTGTTCGAAATAATGTAATTGGCAATACTCAAATTAATTGCGGCTTCGCTGCCTGGTTGTGGAGCCAGCCAATAATCTGCATGAGTCGCTGTATTAGAAAGTCGAGTATCAAAAACAATTAATTTCGCACCCTTTTCCTTGGCCTCTTGTATCCGTTGGGCATGCGGATTAAAGTAATGACCAGTCTCAAGATGGGCTGAAATTAGAAAAATAACCTTAGCATTCGCGTAGTCCGCGCTTGGGCGATCGATACCGGTCCAATAATGCCACCCCGCCCGACCACCGGACGAGCAAACGTTTGTATGAGAATTATGCCCATCAACGCCCCAGGATGCCAAGACTCTTTCTGTAAAACCATCTTCTCCAGGTCGCCCAATGTGGCAAACAACTTCATCGGTACGTTCTTGATTGATTGCATTACGTATTCGCAAGGCAATCGCGTCAAGCGCCTCATCCCAGCTAACACGCACCCATTTACCTTCGCCGCGTTTGCCTTGACGTTTCAACGGATACAAAATCCTGTCTGGATCTTGCACTTGATTGAGAGTTGCTGGTCCTTTGGCACAATTACGACCTCGCGAACCAGGGTGTAATGGATTCCCCTCGAATTTTCTTACCGTGTTGGTTTCCAGGTCAATGTACGCGAGAAGACCACACGCGCTCTCACAGTTAAAACAAGTCGTTGGCACTAACGAGTAGTGCTTTTCGACTCGGTCCGGCCACGATTTTGAATCAAGTTCGGTCCAATTATTCCACAATTCTTTCGGCGGAAAAGACATCAGATCACCGCGTGAGGGACCCTGGTAAAATGTTTCCCCTCGTGCTTCGGACTCGATTCGCGCTTTATGGATTTTTCGACCCAAACTCAGACCTAAGCCTTTTTTGGCAACCATTTAAATTCTCCCGTGTAATCTTTTTGACATTTTAGATACTTTTTCGTCTTGAATTATGCCAGCGGAGCGAGCTGACCAGATCGAACGTAACTATGCTCATAGGAGAGCAGCCCGATAAACGAAACTACGATAGCAATGTCTGGCTGGACAACTGCCCCGACACCGAGCAACATGCCCAGAGTGCCAATCCAGAACCACCAGGCCATGGTGCCCTTGGTCATCTCCCAAACTGCAAGTTTTGAATGCGCGCTCGGATGTATGGTAACAATTTCTGCAGCAACAAATAATTCGTGCACCAATACTAACCCGACAAAGACATGAACCATAAGATGTCCCGTGGAAACAGGTACTTGCGAACTGAGCAGCGCAACAAGTCCCGCACCCAACATGCCTGCCTGAACCAACAATTGCGGAAATAACATGGGCGATTGCCACAGGTCTCTCGCTTTGGCCTGGGAAAATAAAAACGCCGTGTAAGTCGCAGTTGCGGCTCCTAAGACGATCCCAATGGGAGCCAAGTCCAGGATCAACGAACCTCTATTTACAATTCCAAGGAGCAACGAGAGGGTCAACACGCCACCATAGCCAAGCAATATGAAACCGCCGCGCACAAGCCAACTCTCCCATTGCGGCTTGATTAGCAAAAGATAGAATCGTTCAGGGTGTTTCAAATCAGCAATCAAAAGCACTCCGGTAACAGTTAGCGCAGCAAGTGAAACTATTGGTGCCCAGAATCGTACCAGTGAAGAGGACATGGAAAGGTTCCCAAATAGCGCGATGAGCATCACTACGGGATAAAACCCCGATGCGATTCCCTTGGTCCAGGTATATAAGCTAACCTTCCATCCCCATGGAACAGCATGCGCCACATCATATGACAAAAGAGCTGCAGCGGACGAATTTGCGTGCATTGCAGCCGGCGTCCCAGAATTCGTAATTTTTGGTCCTTTGATCATCTCAGACCACATGAATGTGTCCCCGTTTGGTCGAACGGCCGCCAAAGGATCCAAAGTTGACTGGTGCGCGCCTTTGTAAAAAACGCCCGGCCGCGTGGTTTTTTCAGGCTTTCGAACGGAAACGGCTTGGCGATGGATCACTTTGGAGACCTTCGACGTTGGGTCGTGAAGGTCGCCTACGAAAATTGCCTCAGTTGGGCACACAGTAACACATGCAGGCTCTAAGCCAACGTCTAGTCGATGAGCGCAAAAGTTGCACTTCTCCGCCGAATGGTCATCAGGATTTATAAAAATCGCGTCATATGGACAAGCTGCCATACAGGCCTTGCACCCAATACAAATACTTTTGTCAAAATCAACAATTCCATCTGCTCGTTGAAACATGGCAGCAGTAGGACACGCGGCAACGCACGGTGGATTTTCACATTGATTGCACCTAGTTACCTGGAATGAACGGCGAACGTTGGGAAAGATTCCAATATCGACCGACTTTACATATGTACGAGTAACTCCAAGCGGAACTTCGTTTTCACTCTTACAGGCTGTAGTACATGCGTGGCATCCTATGCACTTTGTTTGATCAAGAACTTTTACCCAGCGCTCTTTTGGCGGCGACATAACGCCTGAGCCCAAGCCATTTAGCGTAAATTCCCGGGTTCCAATAATTGACCCAGACCTATCTACAACCCGAAGGTCATCTTCCCCCATGTTAGAGATCCCTCTTTATTTCCAAATTGATTCAATACTATAATGTTATTTAACGCCGTCATGTAATAAATCTTTGTTATATTCAGCATAACGTCGTCACATAGCCGAACTATTTAGGCATCGCACGCAGTCCTTATATTCATCCAAAAAGAACCTAACTCATACTCTACAAGGGTATTTCAAGTAGTCAAACTGCGCCACTGTTCGGTACGCCCTACCTTAAACGGCGTTAGGTCACTAGAATCCTGACACTAATACCGTAGCATCTTGAATGAACTAAGCGCAAACATCTAGTTTCTTAATGCCGTTTGATTTACATCGCAGGTAACCGTAAGAAACCCATTTAACGAAACTCAAAATCAAGACAAATATCCAGTCCTGCTAGTGCACTTTACTCTAGTATTTGCGCGAACCTGACGCAGTTTGGTTACCGAAGAGCAATTTACCAAACGATCTATGACTGATGCGGTTAAAAATGTGCTCCCATCGGTCTACTTAGTAGTCTCTCTTTGGCGTCGGTATTAGATCAGGCTTAAAGACTATGATGAAAGTGTGAGAGCTGCATTTTTTGACCTTGACAAGACCGTCATAGCCAAGGCATCCATGCTTGCTTTCGGACGAACCTTCTATAAAGAAGGAATGATCTCGCGACGTACAATACTACGATCCGTATACGCCCAGTTGGTTTATAAATACTTAGGCGCAAATGAAAAACAGCTTGCCAAACTGCGCGAAGTGGGTCTATCAGTCACCAAAGGATGGGATAGATCATTGGTTTCAGCAATAGTAGCTGAGACAATGACCGAAATCGTCGAGCCATTGATCTACAAAGAAGCCTTGGACCTAATCTCGGAGCACAAAGACCACGGCGATTTGGTCTTCATCGTTTCCGCATCCCCTTCGGAGATCGTCGAGCCCTTGGGGGACAGATTAGCTGTAGACGGCGTGATCGCTACGATATCAAAGGTTGACCAAGACGGTCGATATACAGGCGAGATGGACTTTTATGCGTATGGTCCCTATAAGGCGCACGCCATGGAAGACTTAGCTAAGAGGCATGGCTTCGATCTTGCGGATTCATATGCCTATTCTGATTCCTATACCGACCTTCCGATGCTTGAAGCAGTGGGGCACCCGATCGTTGTCAACCCAGATCGGGTTCTAGCTAAAATCGCAAAAGAAAGAAATTGGAAGTCGTTGACCTTTACCAATCCCGTAAGGGTACGAGAAGGAGCAGTACGCTCGTCTACACCAACGGCTTTAGTAGCGCTTACAGCTGCGACAACGACGGTCGTAATAGGTGGTTTTTTCTTGCTACTAAAGGTACGCCGTCTTTCACAGCAACTGCGCATAGCACTCGGAGTCCCACCAATTAATTAGGCCCGGTTCATTTGATCCGATTGACAAACATAGTTCGCACCGGACACGTACTCCAACTGATCTCGATACAAATATTGCAGGGTATTTCTACGCTTTTAGACAATTGTCCGTTAGAAAGTCACCACACTTGAGATCGCTCAAAGAAGCTTTGTGTTCGAAATTGCAACTCAAACCCGACAACTGACAAGCTCAACTTCCAAATTCAGGCAAAGTCAACTAGCCAACCATATAAGTCAAATGAAATTTACGTACGATAGCAATCTCATTGCTTGGTATCGATAACCTATTTTTAAGCAGACGCCCTTAGCTTTTTAGCGGCAAGAGCACCAAGAGCACCTAAGACTACAAGAAACAAAATCTTTTTCATACAATACCCAATCTAGCGCGTTCGATCATAAATCTTTCCTCCAGGCCCATTCGCTGGGAGAAAATTTTGTTCCATCTATTTCAAGAACAAATTCCAAGTCAAGCACAATAAAAACTGTCCGCCTTGAGTATACAACTTTGCGTCCCTTTCAGCATCGGCGTAAGCATTCTATGCCCCCTCAAAACCAATCTCCATGACGAGTTCTGAACTCTTTGCAGCATATTCACTGCCACGAACGCTCTTGGATGGCAACATCAGTGCCACTGCCGACGCCGTGACTGCTAAAGCTGCCGAAAGCGCCATAGAAATTGCGTAACCATGCGAAGTTGAATCAAGAACAGCCAAGTGGGTTTCAACATGCAGTTGATGAGTCAAGTAAAGATACTTTCCCGATGCAATCGAAACTGCGGCCGAAGAAAGACCTGCGAGACCCACGGCTCCACCGACTTGCCGAGCGGTGTTCAAAACACCCGAAGCCAAACCAGCATAAGCCCTGTCAACACCGCTAGTTGCAGCTAACGCAAGTGGTGTAAAGCAAAGACCCATCCCCAAAGTTATGAGCACGCTAGGTAGCATTATGGTGCCAACATAAGTAGAACTAGGCGAGATACTAGATAACATAACCAAGCCCAACGCTGTAATTAGCGGTCCAAATACAGCTAGCGGTCGCACACCAAGTTTCGTCACAATCCTTGAAGAAATCTGCGCCCCAACCATGATGGCGAGTGTTTGTGGCACAAATGCTAATCCGGCTTGCAGCGGAGTGTACCCTAATACTTCTTGCATATAGAGTGACATAAAATACCAGCTCGCAAAAATCGCCGCCCCAACCATAAACATGGCTGCATTGGCAACGCCAAGACTTCGGGAGGCAAGTAATTTCATCGGAATGATTGGGCTGTGTGCGTATTTGGTCTCGAAAATTGCAAACACAGCGATTAAGGCTGCTGCTAGAATGAACGCGCTTAGTGTCTCAGAGTTTGACCAGCCTAGGTTTCCACCTTGAACCAAGCCAAATACTAAAAAGGATATCCCCGCAGTTATTAGGACCGAACCCAGGATGTCTAACTTCACACCTTGTCTTGGGCGACGCAACTCAGACAAATACATAAACGTCAGCAAAAGCTCAATACCGCCGATTGGCAAATTGATCAAAAACGTCCAGCGCCAGCTCAGATAGTTCGTAAGCACGCCACCAAACAGTGCTCCTGCCGCGCCTCCAGCGCCAGCGACCGCACTCCAAGCTCCAAGAGCCTTAGCGCGTTCGCGAGGCACCTCAAACGTTGTGGTGATTATGGTAAGAGTGGCTGGCGAAACAACTGCGGCTCCGATACCCTGGAGAACCCTCGCGAGAATAAGTTCCCACTGGTTCGTCGCGATTGCGCCGAGCAAAGAAGCTCCGATAAACATGTAAAGTCCATAGATAAAGACCTTACGGCGACCAAAAACATCAGCAATTCGCCCGCCCAACAAGAGCAAACCCGCGAAGCTGATGGTGTAGGCGTTTAAGATCCACTGAAGATCAGTAGAAGAATATCCAAGAGACACTTTGATGGATGGAAGCGCAACGTTTACGATTGAAAGGTCTAAAACGACCATGAACTGAGCTACACATGCGATCAGAAGTACAAGACTTTTATTCGTTCCTTTACGCATAATTTGCTTCTCTTGGTTCGTCGTTGCTGTCATATCATTCCTTTTACATATAAACAGATCCCCGAGCGACGATTACCCGGGAATCAAACTACTTCGCATCGCAACTAAACAACATGGCTCCATCATTTTAAATTCCATAAGTGATCTCAGGAATTCGGCGCTACAGTTCCATAAATAATCTTGAATCCACAAGATCCTTGCCGTGACATAACCGACTATCTAAGTCAAGGCAAATCCCAAACGGACCGGTTATGAAACGAGACTTGACCTAAATAACCTCTTTATACATCTCGTCATAAATTGAGATTGCGTTGAGGTGCGCATTTAGTAACTAGTGGGCAACACCAATGAGTTCACCTAATTTGCAACATGGAATTGCCGACTAAGAAAAAGTGACGCGGTCGAAATAGATACTTATGATAAGGTCAACAGATCGCGGGCACCTGTATCTGAAGATGGATGACGCAATTTAGACATAGCCCGAGCCTCAATTTGACGAATTCGTTCACGCGTGAGATTGAAGTGCTCGCCGACTTCCTCAAGCGTCCTGGGTTCACCCCGATCCAGACCGAAACGCAATTTGAGAATATCACGTTCGCGGTCGTCAAGCGGTGCCAAAAGGCGCGCAATCTCGACTGGCAAAAGAGCGCTGGCAGCAACCTCGAAGGGGGAGTCTGCAGCTCGATCCTCAACCACATCACCCAACTCCGCATCACCGTCTTCACGTAGCGGCTCCGACAAACTAAGGGGCTCAGATCGAAACTTCAAAGCTTCAAGTAGTCGCGGTTCGTCTATTTCAACTTCTTTTGCTAATTGTGCAAGAGAAGGTGGTCGACCTAGTGTAAGTTCAAGGCGCGCTTGAGCCTTTTGCACTCTTGATAAAGTATCGCCAGCGTGCACTGGCAGTCGTATGGTTCGACCCGTATTGGCAATTCCGCGGGTAATCGCTTGACGAATCCACCATGTGGCATAAGTCGAGAACTTAAAGCCTTTACGCCAATCAAATTTCTCGACAGCGTGCATTAGGCCTAAGTTTCCCTCTTGAATCAGATCCAGCAAAGGTAGTCCTGAAGCCTGATATTTTTTTGCTATCGAGACCACCAGTCGAAGATTGGACTGCACAAAACAACTTTGCGCAAATTTACCACGACGGACATCAAGGCGAAGAGACTCGCGGCGCTGCAACTCCATGTCCTTGGGTCTAGAACTAAGTTCCTTCTGAGCACGCCCACCGCGCTCAATATCTTTAGCTAGTCGCACTTCGTCATCTTTTGAAAGAAGCGGGAACTGGCCAATGTCTGTCAAATACATCCTAACGAGGTCTTCCTCGTCCTTATCTATCCGGTCCTTGGCCACCCAGCCCTACCTTTTTCAAAACGATAACCCATATTCGTCAAATAAGTCTTTTGACTAGAGTTAACATAAGCAACTCTGACTATAAAGTTTTTGGAGGTCGTAGCCTCAACGTTTCCGTACAATTAACTCAAGTTATTTATTACTTGAATAGTACATTGGCAAACACAAACTTCATTCACCGCATTCCATCTAAAACATCTGTTTGTTACGAATCGAGACGCGCCTAAATTTTTCGAAAATATCAAGTTGAAAAAATTCCAATTGTTATGTCTATATTCTGTCAAACGTCGAAAACCAGTCTGCGTTTACAAGCATTTTTCGGCAGACATCTAATGTTTGTGTTACACGAACGACTTCGAACAACAAATTTGAATCACTTATTGGATTCGCCATGGTCATGATCTCGCCAATGATTTCCTCGACTGGATCCATAATTTCGTATAGCAAATAACTACCAAGTTGATCAGGCAATACTTCAACAGAGGAATTAATACCCACGATCTCGCGCTCAGGAGTAAGCGGTGGTTGAGTTCTTGGGTACAGGTTTTCAAGTCCTTGAGCCAGCTCACCTAAGATTCTAGATACCACGACAATTGGTTGACGACTTTCAAGAGTCGTCTGAGTTTCTCCACTTACTTCTCGAACAGAGACTGCCAGGTGAAAACCTAATCGAAGGTATCTGATCAACGTGCTCACATAGGATTCGGTATCAAGGATAGATATTTGATGTTTAAACTTACCAGTTTGATTCATGCGTGTCC
The DNA here is from genome assembly GCA_021785005.1 of Actinomycetes bacterium. Taxonomy (GTDB): domain Bacteria; phylum Actinomycetota; class Acidimicrobiia; order Acidimicrobiales; family Acidimicrobiaceae; genus Acidithrix. The sequence goes on along the minus strand of JAJYGT010000163.1, from coordinate 8,446 downwards.
CTAAATCTAGCTCCCATCGGCAATTTTACTTTGCACCGCGAAATCTATTAGTAATTGGCATCCTGCGATCCTTTCCAAATGATTTAGGGGTTATTCTCACTCCCGGAGCACTTTGTCTGCGCTTGTATTCGCTTTTGTCAACGAGATCTGAAACTCTATAGACAATCTTAGGTTCAAATCCGACACTCACTAGCTCATCAGGAGTCATGTCACGTTCAATCAGCGCCATTAAAATCGGATCTAGGACGTCATACGGTGGCAGTGACTCGTCGTCGCGCTGGTCGGGACGGAGTTCGGCCGAAGGTGGCTTTTCCAAAATCGCCACTGGGATAACGGGTGCAGCGGGGGATAGTTGGTTAATCCGGCTGCACAGTCGGTAAACCAACAATTTGGGAATATCTTTAATCAGAGCAAAACCACCAGCGCTGTCTCCATATAGCGTCGTAAATCCTGTCGCCACTTCGGATTTATTACCCGTAGTTATCACCAAGGCGCCAGTCTCATTTGAAAAAGCCATCACCATTACCCCACGAATTCGGCTCTGCAGATTTTCATCGGTAAGTCCTTTTACAGATAGACCTAAATAAGCTCCGAGGGTTTTACCAAACGCGTCGTGCATCGCTTCGATAGGAGCGACAACTAGCTTCAACTTTAAATTATCCGCAAGTTCTTGTGCGTCGGACATCGAGCCAGACGACGAATATCGGCTTGGCAATGAAATACAAGTGACGCGGTCACTCCCAAGACTTTGTGTGGCAACGACAGCACATAATGCGGAGTCGATGCCGCCTGAAAGTGCAATTACAACGTGCTCAAAACCATTTTTCTGTACGTAATCACGCAGACCTAGTTCAAGTGCAGAGATAACTTCGTCCAAAAAAAAGTCGTCAAGCTCATCTACCCAATTTACGGCGAATCGAGGCGTCGGATGTGAAAGGAACGTTGGCCGATGTGCCATCTGTGACCCTTGGTTCAATCCAGTAATAACATTGTCAGTTCGGACAGGTGCAACTTTAATGTGTTCTAACTCTTGATATTCAAACAATCCGCGTGGATCAAGTTGAAATTTACGAACTTTCGACGACAAATTTATCTCGACGACGCCCAGTTGCGGTTCAAATGACGCTAACTCGTATATTATCGAACCGTCTCGATCAGCTACCATAGATCCGCCGTCAAACACCAACTCATCTTGCCCGCCGACCAAATTTACATACACTATTGGTGTTGAAAGATCGCTTGCTCGTGTTCGCAACATTGCTGCACGCTCGTAGCGACGCCCAACCGAATAAGGAGAGGCATTTATATTTAATATTACGTCTGCGCCGCCCCGAGCTTCATCGAGTGCGGGGCCGACCGGACTCCAGATATCTTCACAAATCGTAATCCCAAGTGATACGTCGCCCACATCGAATAATTCAATCGGTCCCGATCCAGAGACGAAATATCTCTGCTCATCAAAGACGGCATAATTCGGAAGTATACGTTTTTTGTAAGTTCCGACCACAGACCCACCAAATGTCACCGCAGCAGAATTATAAAGACGTGCTCCGCTTTCAGGGAAACCGACCAAAAGAGTCATTTTGGGAGTTTCTTTCGCAATTTGTTCTAGGTAGCGACTGGCTGAATAAATAAAGGAAGGCTTTAAAAGCAAATCCTCAGGCGGGTAACCACAAAGCGCTAGCTCGGGAAAAATAACTATATCACTCCCCATCGACCACGCAGTTCTCGCAGAATCGACTATCAACGTCGCATTTTTCTCGAGGTCGCCCACAATCGAGTTAACTTGACACATGCCAACCCGTATTGACCGATGTTCGCCGCCAATCATTGCTGCACCATACCTAGGCATGCTACTATCCACAAAAAACTTTACTTACATACGCCATTGCGGTAAAAGCTAAGAGTTGGAAAAGCGCATTGACAGCGCGCACGAAATCGCGTTTAACGACCTTGGTCTTTCAGTAGAACGCGACAAGTTATTTAGATCACTCGATTATGGCCACTCTGGCAAATCCAAACCGTTATCGAATCGATCGTATGGCGAACAGGCGTGGTCGTCGGGTGGTATTGCTAAACCTCTAGAGGTCGTGCAACCCATCACGCAAAATACGTTAGGTAGTGAAAAAAGCGGAGGATAATGCAGTGTTGCATCCGCTTTCGTCGGGTCAATACTTGGCTTTGACTCAACGAAATCTTTAAAACTCCTAAATTTGCTTTAAGCAGCGCCAATTCTACAAGAGGTTTGCGCTCTTGACTTATCGCAACCTTACTCCTCAAATCGTGTCGTCAGATAGTAATCATTCTTGTTATTGGATTTGGTTGGATGACGGAATACGCACCCTTCTCGTAGGAAATTGCAACAAAACCGTAGGTTATTCGACTTTTAACAAGCAAAACGTGCGAGAAAGGTTCGTATAGTTCCTAGATTTGAGTTCTCAGGTTTGTTTTTATATCGAAAGACCGAGTCGCATAAAGTGTCCATGAACCAGCCAAAAACTAGGCCACGGAATCTGACTCGTCGACTTAGGTGTTCGCCTATTGTCACCTGGCTCGAAGAATCGCTGACGGTACTTCCCATTACCAGTACCTATAGCGCGAAATGGATCAGTTTATTGGCATTAGCTGGATCGACCATCGCGCTACTTGACTCGCTCTTATTTCGAGCACATGTAAATTTCGTACTCAATATTTGGCTGGACAGCATATTTGCAGCCATCAGTTTGCTCGTTTATAAATTCCATCGACGCTCCTCGCGAGGACTTACAAACTCGTTACTTGGCCTAGCCACAATTGTAATTACGATCCAAATTGCATTTGGATACGGACGAGACCCAGCAATCTTGGGCGTTGTATTCTACATTTGGATAGCGCTGTATACGTTCGCATTTTTAACCGTACTCGACTCATTGCTGCAAGTCTCATGGATTGTCGTGTCGTACACAATCGCGTTATTATTAGGTGATAAACCATCCGCTCCGTTGGCAGATTGGATCTTAACCGTCTCAACTGTCGTAATCGCTTCTATAAGCGCCGGTTACCTAACCTACACGATTCAAAAAATCGCAATTACTGATGCTCTAACCGGAGTAAACAATCGCAAGGGCTGGGAAGTGAGTTCACAGCGCGAACGAGCAAGAGCGATCCGGATCAACTGCCTAATCGTAGTTTGTGTTTTCGATTTGAACAATTTTAAGCAAATAAATGACCAGAAAGGACACCACGAAGGAGACAAGGTCTTAGCCAACGTAGGTTCGGTTCTTCAGCAAGCGTTGAGGCCATTCGACGTCATAGCGAGATGGGGTGGTGACGAATTTGTCCTAATCGCCAGCGTGGATTCGGTCATCACGGGACAAACATTGATTACAAGACTGTACAACTGCGGTGCTTCAATAGCAGAAATGTGTTGCGGGTCAGTTATCTCTTCCCCTACTGTTGATTTAGAAGAATTGATCCGCATCGCCGACAACGAGCTTTACAAAGCGAAGAATCATCCGACCTCAAACTGTGAAATACAATGCCTCGTCGCACGCGAGAATCATCAATAAATATCAGTGCACAAGCAAGTCATTGGCTAGTTCTCCAGTCACACGACCACCTTTCGCGTTTGAAATAACGACAGCTTTAGAATTTGCCTTTTTGTAGACCCGACCTACGCATCGTAGTACATCGTGAATTCGTATGGGTGCGGCCGCAACCTTACGGCGTCAACTTCATTTACAGTCTTATAGTCAATCCAGGTATCGATCAAGTCTTGGGTAAACACATCGCCTTTGAGCAAATAAGCGCTGTCGTTTCGCAGGGCATTCAGCGCGCCCTCAAGCGAGGACGGCACCTGAGGCACCTTGGCCGCCTCTTCCCTTGGCAGTTCAAACAAATTAACGTCCATCGGTGCTGGAGGTTCAATTCGATTTTCTATTCCATCAAGACCAGCCATCAACATCGCTGAAAATGCAAGGTAGGGATTTGACATCGCGTCTGAACAACGAAACTCCACCCGTTTTGCCTTAGGACTCTGAGAATACGTAGGAATTCTGCACGCGGCCGATCTGTTACGTTGTGAGTAGACCAGATTTACTGGTGCCTCGTACCCTGGCACAAGACGCTTGTAAGAGTTGGTCGTTGGAGCAGCGAATGCGAGTATCGAAGGGCCGTGGCTCAACAAACCGCCGATATACCACCTAGCTACATCCGACAAATCTGCGTAGCTATTATTGCTTGCGTCAAAAAACAATGGCTCGGTACCACGCCATAGGGATTGGTGCGTGTGCATGCCAGAACCGTTATCTGCATACAGAGGTTTTGGCATGAAAGTCGCTGAAAAGCCCGCTTGGTATGCCACATTCTTCACCACGTATTTATAAAGCATGACTTTGTCTGCCATTTTCAAGAGCGTGTCGTACCGCATGTCAATTTCAGCCTGCCCTGCCGTGGCAACTTCGTGGTGATGAACCTCAATCTCAATTCCCATCTGCTGCATGGTAAGAACCATCTCGGTGCGCAAATCCTGAAATTTGTCGTTCGGAGGAACCGGAAAATAACCTTGCTTGTACCCAATTTTGTAGCCCAAATTAGGTTTTTCGTCACGAGCCGAATTCCAAATGCCCTCGATGGAGTCGACAGAGTATGAAGACGAATATTCATTCTGTTGGTACTTGACATCATTGAAGATAAAAAATTCTGCCTCTGGACCAAAATATGCAATATCAGCAATTCCGGTGCTTACTAAATACTGTTCCGCCTTGCGCGCGATATAGCGAGGATCGCGCTCATAATGGGAACCGGTTATCGGATCATAAATAAAACAATTCAAATTAAGAGTCTTATGCTGCCGAAACGGATCCACTACCGCGGTCTGAGGATCTGGCATCAAAAGCATGTCTGATTCTTGAATATCTTTAAATCCGCGAATTGAAGATCCATCAAAGCCAAACCCATCAATCATGCTTTGCTCGGTCAATTGGGAAACTGGTACGGAAAGGTGTTGCATAACGCCAAGAAGATCGCAGAAACGTAGATCGACCATCTCAATCGCCTCATCTTTGATGAGTCTTAGCAATTCACTTGGACTAGAGGCTGACATATTGATCTCCAAGAAAACTAAATATACTAATGCAATGGCAACTGGAAATTGAATTTTACAGAAGTTATCTTGAAGCTTATCTCGTACAATAGTGTAAATACTTTGTTAACTAGCGAAACACAGGTCATGGTGGGTGAACAAAGTAATGCAAAAAGCAACTAGTAATAACAGTGTGGTTTCTAGGACAGATAAAGAATCGCAAATTGAATACGTATTAAAGACCGTGGAGGAGCGAAAAGTTGACTTCATTCAACTTTGGTTTTCGGATGTCTTAGGTACTCCAAAGAGTTTCCAAATTACTCCAGCGGAATTGGAAAATGCCCTTGAAGAGGGAATGACATTCGATGGCTCAGCTATCGACGGGTTTTCCCGTGTCCAAGAAAGCGACGTCATCGCTTTACCCGATCCAACAACGTTTTCACTTTTGCCAACTGATCCCACGATGGCGCGGGTATTTTGCGATATTTACAATCTAGATCTGACCCCATTTGAAGGTTGTCCGCGAAATACGCTGCGCAGAGCGCTCGATCGCGCTCACACTTTAGGCTATTCCTTTTTTGCAGCGCCTGAATTAGAGTATTTTTATTTCTCAAAGACCGAGGCAAGTCACGAGCCAATCCCCTTGGATTCAGGGTCATATTTTGAGCTGACAGTTTCTGACCTGGGTTCACAACTCCGCAAGCGTACTGTACTCGCACTTGAAGATATGGGAATACCAGTTGAGTATTCCCAACACGAAGATGCGCCGAGTCAGCACGAAATAGATCTACGCTACACCGACGCTCTCACAATGGCAGACAATGTTATGACGACGCGATTGCTGACTAAAGAAATCGCAGCGTCTAGCGGAATCAGTGCCACTTTTATGCCAAAGCCAATTGCTGGCGTACAAGGCTCTGGCATGCACACTCATTTCTCCCTTTTCCAAGGCAATAAGAACGCTTTTTATGACCCTGATGCCGAATATGGACTATCCGTGATAGCAAAGCAATTTATCGCCGGACTTTTAGCTCATGCATCAGAAATAACCGCGGTCACAAATCAATGGGTCAACTCCTACAAAAGACTCGTGGTGGGATACGAAGCTCCCGTTTATGTATCTTGGGCTCAGAACAATCGGTCGGCGCTAGTACGAGTTCCAAAACCCAAAACCAACAAACCCGATTCGACGCGGATTGAATATCGAGCTTTGGATGCAGCGGCAAATCCCTACCTCGCCTTTGCGGTGATACTCGGTGCCGGACTACTTGGGATTGAACGCGAATACAAGCTAGGCGACCAAACCTTCGATAATCTGTTCAAGATGACACCGGAACAAGTGACCAAACAAGGGATTAAATCATTACCCGGTAACCTAGATGAGGCAATTCGCGAAATGGACGGCTCGGATCTAGTTCGAAGCGTACTAGGAGCACATGTGTTTGAGTGGTTCGTTCGCAACAAGCGAGACGAATGGAGCGGCTATAAAACTCATGTGTCTCAATACGAATTGGACAGATATCTGGGGCACTTATAGATGGAGCCACTTATCGTATATCCCGAGTCAGCACCATATCACGTCCTAAAGACGTTAGATGAGGGCGGCTACCCGTACATCTCGGTCAACTTGGTGTCAAAGATCACGCAGCTTGAACCGGAAGAAGGTTGGTCAGGAGCAATAGTTTGCGCCGACCAAAATCTAGACGATGCCTTTTTTATTTGCCGCCATTTGCGAACCAAGGAACATCAAATTTCCCCGCTGCTCTTGGTCATTGATAGACCAAATCTCGCCAAACTTGAGTTGCGCGAAGATCTTTGCGATGACTTTGTAATACTTCCTCTAGATCCCCGAGAACTGCAAATCCGACTACAGCGCTTATTTTTCAGAACCGGGCGTGGTTTAGTGCAGGAAGTAATCGAATACGGTCCCTTGCACGTTAATTTGGAAACTTATCAAGCCTCAATTGGTTCTCGGGCTCTGGACTTGACATATATGGAGTACCAGCTCCTAACATTTCTGGCATCGCATCCTGGTCGAGTTTTCGATCGTGAAACACTGCTTTCACGCGTATGGGGATACGAATATTATGGCGGCGCACGCACCGTTGATGTGCACGTTCGACGGTTGAGAGCCAAGCTTGGCGAGCAACATGAGACACTTATCGAGACAGTGAGAAGTGTCGGTTATCGCTTTGGAAGGCACCAAAGAACCTGACAACACTGCGCACCCCACTCTTGGAAGTCAAAACGCGTTGACCCCGAGAGATATTTTTTTTTGAATCAGATGGCTTGAAAAGTCGTCAGCCATTTGGATGCCCAGGAATTTCCCGGTAAACTTGATCGTATCAATTAACCTTTGACGCAAAAAAGTGACGATAAATCTAAATCCGATCACAATCAAAACTTAGACGTATCGTCACTTTGGCAAATTCTAAGAAGTAAATTTGACTAAGAAAAAGATGAACCGCATCCGCAGGTGCGACTCGCGTTTGGATTCGTGATATGAAATCCGGCGCCTTGCAATCCATCTTTGTAATCAAGCGTAGCGCCCTTGATATGCTCAAGCGAAGCCGAATCTACCACTACACGCACCGAACCAATTTCGCTTATAACGTCGTCTGAAGCTACTTCAGAATCAAAATACATATCATAAGAAAAGCCTGAACAGCCGCCTGGCTTGACCGCAACCCGAAGGAAAAGATCTTCGGCTCCGTCTTCTTCTGACAACAACTCGGCAACTTTCGACGCCGCCGTCGAAGTAACAATTATAGCTGTTGGCCTCTTGCCAATTTTAACTGTGCTTGCAGTCGCCACGTTTACCTACCTTGCTCTCTCTACACAACCACTAATGACTAGTTTTTATGTCCGATTCCGTGTCTCGCCAAAACATATTTCGAGAATTACAAATAATTCTATATCGATAGGAGAAACTATCGTAGTGCCAACGGAAATAAATTACTTAGCGGCTACGATTTGGCTAAGTGTATGTATTCAAAAACACGCATCTTATGCCTATTGGCGTCATTAGCACCCTAATCGAAATTCATTACTATGTACGTTGAAACAAAAGATATTAAAGCAATCCTGTCTACCGTGCAAGACCCTGAACTTGGACTTGACATAGTCGAACTTGGAATGGTTGGCGAAATAGTAATTGGGCTTGACCATATCGAGATTGAAATAGCTTTGACCACCTTGGCCTGCCCACTTAGAGCGGTCATCCAAAAATCTATCACTCAAAAAATCATCGATAAACTTGGCCAGACGAAAGTCAATTTTCGTATTATTGAAATGAATCCCGATCAAAAAAAGCGAGCGATGGCCTTGGCTAGATCCAATGCCAGTATTGAGGGAGCACAAAAATCGATTCGATCTGGTGTACCT
>JAJYGT010000062.1 GCA_021785005.1 Actinomycetes bacterium | reverse complement strand
GTCTCCGTTGGATTTTGTTTGTCGAATCTTATCAATCAATAGTTCGAGACCCGGCGCACTAGAGCCCTCAGCTGACAAAGCAGTTAGAACACGACGGAGTTTCCACACTTGGTTCAGTTGGTCACGAGGAAAAAGCAACTCCTAGTGCCTCGTAGACGAAGAATTTACGTCGATAGCTGGATATAAGCGTCTTTCGGCAAGGCGTCTATCAAGACGAAGTTCCATGTTGCCGGTACCTTTGAACTCCTCAAAGATAACCTCATCCATCCGGGAACCAGTTTCCACTAATGCGGTCGCCAAAATCGTAAGTGAGCCGCCTTCTTCTACGTTTCGTGCAGCGCCAAAGAATTTTTTCGGAGGATAAATAGCTCCAGAATCCACACCACCGGACATAATTCTACCAGTAGGAGGGAGCGCGAGGTTGTACGCGCGTGTCAGACGAGTAATACCGTCGAGGATTACCACAACGTCTTTACCCAACTCAACCATGCGCTTTGCTTTTTCAATCGCAAGCTCAGCAACAGCTACGTGTTCTTCTGAAGGACGATCGAACGTTGAAGATGCGACTTCACCTTTGACTGAACGCCGAATATCTGTTACCTCTTCTGGTCGTTCATCGACCAAAAGTACCAGGAGATACACCTCGGGATTGTTCGCTTCAATACAGCGGGCGATCTCTTTCATGACCGTTGTTTTACCGGCCTTGGGAGGAGACACAATTAGGCCTCGTTGACCTTTCCCAATCGGTGACACAAGATCGATAATTCTTGAGGTTACGTTCAAAGGCTCATTCAAGATTTCAAGACGTAGTCGTTCGTCAGGAAATAATGGAGTCAGATCTTCAAATCTAGGTCTTGTCTTTGAAACTTCTGGGTCTAGACCATTGATCTTATCGAGGCGAACCAATGCGGGGTATTTCTCAGTTCCGACCGCAGCCCGTGCCCCACCTTCAAGCATGTCACCTCTGCGTAACATGTGTCTGCGCACTACGTTAACCGACACATAAATATCCTTGGGCGAAGGAAGATAACCATTCGCACGAATAAATCCAAACCCTTCGTCTCGAAGATCTAGTAATCCAGTAAAATCCGTCAGCTCTACATTCGACAGATCGACGGAGTTACGCGGGTCGTTGTCACGAGTGTCCCCACGTTGATTACTTCGCCCACGTTTTTTGTCTCGTCGGCGAGAATTCATTTGATCGCTAGCCTCGCGATCACTCCCACGATCAACAGAGTCGTCAGATCTTGAATTATCGGTCTTTGACTGATCGTAGCGCCCCGATTCGTCTCCCGAATTCATAGCCCCACGGCCCGAAGTGTGAGATGGTCGATTGCGACGTTGCTGATTAGACGAGTCACGACTATCTGTGCGAAGTTGCCCGGCGTCGCTTTGAGTATTTGAAGAACTCGCAGATACTTCCACAACTATTGGAGGAAGTATCGCAGTGGGCTCAAACTTAGCCATTGGCGAAACATTCGCCTTCACCGCATTGGGGTCCCAAGCAGGTGCTTGGTCGGAAACCGTTTGATCCAAAGTCATTCCTTTTGATCGTATCAACTTCTTGGATCCATCTACCGAGTTTGCCTCTTTGTCCGATGAAAGATTTTCCTTCGAGCTAGTGGAATCTTGACCTTGATCAAACAATCCCTCAGAAGTACTTGATTCATTGGAAGAAGCTGTCCTTCGTCCAACAGAATTTCCGTTAGCTATCTGCTCGCTCGTTCCGTTAACAGATGTCGTCGTCCGTTGCACCGATTTATTAGATTTAGAGACAATCATCTCAACTAGATCTGCTTTCCTGGCCCTAGCGGGAGGGTTTAGCCCAAGAGCGGTGGCGATTGTGACTAGTTCGTCATTGCGCTTTTTTTCCAAAATGACTCTTTCAGAAGGTGAGTCAACTGCCATAAAATGAAACCTCAATTCCAAAGCGCGGCACAATTTTTATATTTTCTATCGTATTTGCCTGCGCGGCTCAATATAATTTTCTTGCAATTCCGCGACGGGAGCTTTCCAGGGGTGTTCTCCCCCTAGCGGATCAAAGGAATAAGTCACTGGATGGAATGCTGAACAAATCTTTAGGGCGTGCTTTCAAAAAACATTCCAGGACAGGATGACTTATCAGTCTTATAACATATCACCAATTCGCCAAAATACTATCCTGTGTGGTTGATTCGACCAAAATTTCTCGCACTTTAAGTATTTTTACCTATGTTTCATTCAACTCCAAAGCTACGCGCCAAAAACAATCTAGCCCATGTCGAAGTGAAACAGCTGGTCAGAGCATTCAACATTGCGCAACCTAAACTAATTGCTCCCGACACGGAAATAACTTGTCACTGTCATTTCAAAAGCGACCGAGCCGCAGCATAAATGGATCGTATCTTTGACTACTACCTCTGATATCGACACAACAGCTGCAATCAACCCAACAAATCTAGTTTTCGATGCTATTTCTAACACTCCCATTACGCTTTACGCGGGCGCAACTTAAAGAAATATTGCCTCAGAAATTGCTTCAATTGTGGCATCTACGGCATTTGGAACTTCGATTTGAGAAATCGCAGTATCGGGATCCTTCAAACCGTGACCAGTCAAAACACAAACAACGCTAGATCCAGGCGTAATATCGGTTTTAATGAGACCCGCCACAGACGAGGCAGAAGCAGGCTCACAAAATACCGACTCACTCTTTGCTAACATCCTATAGGCGAATAGAATTTCAGAATCCGTAACAGAAAAGATATCACCACCAGATTCCGACTTGGCAAGAAGTGCACCTTTCCAAGAGGCAGGGTTCCCAATTCGGATCGCAGTGGCAATCGTATCAGGATTCTCGACTGGATGACCAAGAACAATCGGCGCAGCACCTGCCGCTTGCACACCGATCATTTTGGGTAGCGTGTCACATTTCCCCGCGCTGACATATTCGTTGTATCCTTTCCAATACGCAGTGATATTCCCAGCGTTACCAACGGGTATAAAGTGATAGTCTGGGGCAAATCCAAGCTGATCTACCACTTCGAACGCACCTGTCTTTTGGCCTTCGATCCGGTATGGGTTAATAGAATTTACAACGGTAACTGGCTTGGTTTCGCCCAATTCACGTACAATTTCAAGAGCCTTATCGAAATTACCGCGTATTTGGACCACTTTTGCGCCATAAATAAGTGCCTGGGCGAGTTTACCAAGCGCTATGTATCCTGCTGGTATGAGGACAATACAACTTACATCTGCGGCAGTAGCGTACGCTGCCGCCGAAGCGGAAGTATTTCCTGTCGACGCACAAACTACTGCTTTGGACCCCGCTTCAATCGCCTTAGTGATCGCAAGGGTCATTCCTCTGTCTTTGAATGAGCCCGTTGGGTTTGCACCTTCGAATTTCAAATACACGTTAGCGGATTTTAGCTCAGACAGATGACGTGCATAAATTAATGGAGTCGCGCCCTCTCCTAGTGAAATTACCTTTGTGTCTGGCCTAACGGGCAAAAACGCGCGGTACTCCTCAATGAGGCCACGCCAGCCAAGCTTTGAACTCTCATTTACGGTTCCAAGTGGTGACATCACACGCCTCATCAAAATTATCTATCAGCTATTAGCTGTTCAAGCCGGATCAAACATTCTTATAAAGCCGGCGATCCGACGCACCGAATCTAGCACTCGTATTTCATCAAGCGTCTTTTGTACCGAAGATTCAGGTGCCAGATGCGTGACAAACACTAACTTAGCTTCGTCTTGCATACCTAGTTGTTCCATGGATCTAATCGAAACTAAATTGTCGCCGAAAATCTTAGCTACAGATGCCAGAACCCCCGGCTTATCGTTGACATCGACCGATATATAAAATCTATTCTCCATAACGTTAATTGGCACAATTACCGCCGGCTCACGATCTAATTGCCGCTCAGTAACGCCATATCGCAGGTTATGCGCCGCATCGATCAAGTCACCTAGAACCGCACTTGCAGTCGGTAGGCCACCCGCCCCACGCCCGTAAAACATCAATTCTCCAACAGCATGACCAGTTACAAAAACTGCATTGAAGGAATCACGGACTAACGATAATGGATGCTCGATGGGAACTAACGCGGGATGCACACGAACGGCAATCTGAAACTGACCTCCCTCCTCTGAATCTTGCTCCGAGTCGACGGTCTCACATATCGCCAATAGTTTGATTGAATAACCATGGCGTCGCGCAAAATCAATATCGCTCTTAGTAATTTTGGTAATTCCCTCACGGTATACATCTTCAAATCGAACCAATTTTCCAAATGCCACCGTTGCTAGAATTGCGGCCTTGGCTCGTGCGTCGTCCCCTTCTACGTCTGCTGTCGGATCAGCTTCGGCATACCCAGCTTCGGTAGCGAGTCCGAGTGCTTCGTGATAGTCCATACCTGAATCGGCCATTGCTGACAAAATAAAGTTCGTGGTGCCATTCACAATTCCAGCGATTCGTTTGACTCGTTCGCCAGCAAGAGAAACCCTTAGCGACCGAATTAAAGGAATTCCTCCCGCAACTGCTGCCTCAAAGAATATGTCCCTACCGACTTCTCTGGCCATTTGGGAAAGTTCAGCTCCAGCTACTGCCAAGAGCGCTTTGTTGGCCGTAACAACCGACTTGCCGTTCG
>JAJYGT010000139.1 GCA_021785005.1 Actinomycetes bacterium | reverse complement strand
CATTTACTTCATAAAATTCAGCCATAGCTCTACGCTAATAGATAAATCGCGACAATGTTACCGCAGTTTGTGTCATCTCGTCATTTAAGGAGTGTTTCACGCACTAAATTTCATGAAGGTCAATACTTTACTATGTAGGTCATGTTAGTTCTAAGGTACTAACGTGTAATTTTGCGGGTATGACTACTCGCATGCGGGCGTGGCGAAATAGGCAGACGCGCTAGATTTAGGTTCTAGTGCCGAGAGGCGTGGGAGTTCGAGTCTCCCCGCCCGCACTCCATCAGTAGACCTCATGGGGTGCATCAAAAATAACTCGTCAGTTCCAGAAATATATCATCGAACTGCGAGTGTTAAAAATCAACGTTCCGGATAGCAAAGAAATTATCTAGCCAGTCCGGAACGTCAGTAATAATTATTTTTTAAGTAATCTTTTGTCAGAGCATGAGTCGCTTAGACCCACTTTACAGTGTTCCTCGGTTATGTCCCGGGGTGCAGATTTATTCTAGCCTGCCGTTGCTGGTGCACCATTGGCTGCACCTTGAAACATTTTGTGTTGCCCAAGCACCATTACACGCACCGCTGATCCGCCTTTTTCAATTACCAAGACTCTCGGTGGAGTTGCACTAGTTGCATCTGTTTCAAGTTGAGATAATGATCCACGCCCAAACTTTGTGGTTGCAGTTAACGGAATTACCGCGGTTGTTCCGTCGCTATGCGTCACAGTCATCGAACTCGAACTGACCGCACTTACGATCCCGCTGTCTTCTGTAACGGTCACATCGCCAGCTGTCTTATTGAAGTACGTGATTACGGCGTGCTCTGGCACTCGACGATGGTGCTTATGCATTCCATTGTGCGCTGCCACCGAACCTGTTGGTGACACTGTCGAGACCGACGGCGAAGTCGATGCAGACGTGAAAGAGCTTATCGATGAAGAAGTGTTTTGTGCAGTTAGCACATATGCTCCCCCACCAGCTGCTGCGAGTGCAGCTGCTCCCGCAGCTACCTTAGATACGATTGAAATACGTGACATAGTTTCACCTTTCTGAGACCAATACAACTAGTCAATTCAGACCAAAGCTGAATTTTCTTTATAACCTAAGCTTGGCGGCTCATTGTTAGAGAGTTGTTATAGAACTACAAAGATTTCACGCGAGTTACACAAATCGAGGTGCTAGAAGTGAAGCTCGACGGTATTGGTCGGCATCCATTCGTACAGCGAAATGTTGCCAGAAGAATAAATTAAATTCGCACCCAAACTTCGCACAAACTGATATTTTGCGGGTGGTGCCACATCGTTTGCACTAGATGGGTTGGAGTTAGTGAAGATGAAATAAACTGGACTGCCCTTGACTAGGATTGGCTGCGTCGTCACGTCGGAAAAAATCCATTGGCGCGCACCAAGACGAGAAAGCAAACGAGGGTCACCGATCACTTCTGCATCTGGTTGCACCTGAGTCATCACGTGCTGCATCGCGTAGGTATCGACAGAATTTACAGGCCATGAATGATCGAGAACGTCGGGCACAGTAACAATTAGACCCATCACGACCATAGAGATTACTACGATCAACGACGCCTGTGACTGTATGAAAAGCCCAAAGCGAGAAACATGCTCAATCGTTTTTGTCGTTGCGATAAGCACAAACGAGGACGCAAAGTAGCCAATCGCAGCATCGTCTAGAACAGATCCGCGAGAAAACGCCAGCCAAAACACGATAAGTGGCACAATACCCAATAGTCCGAGAAGATTAGCTATGCCAATGAGTCCACCAGACGCAAAGACATAAGCAATTTGCGTCACCGAAGACTTCAAAAGCATAAATAGCTTGGTCGGCGAAGTAAAAAGATGGCTAAAGGCAGGAAGTACTCCCAGAGCACCAACGCTTAGAGAAGACGGTGCGTACGCAGTAACAAAAAAGGCAAAGTTGATACCCTTGTCAAAACCCGCTACCACCAGGCCAATGAGCCAAACTCCCGCTAGACCGATTTCGATCAGACCAAAAATGGCCTTGACTGGACGAAAAGACGTCAGTCTTGCGATACCCACTAAAAGTAACGCAATTGTTCCTGGAATTCCGGTTAGCAGAGCCCCAATAATTGCCAAAATTCTCAAGGGCGTCCGTTTGCGCAAGCCGGCATACAGGAGCAATAAACCAAAGAACAGAGCTAGAGCCCAACCAAAATCTACTTCCCTAATAGAAAGCAAATAATAAAACGGGTTGAAAAGTATCGCAACAAGAATTACGAAATCTATTCGCATCCTCGCCTCGTCATTTTTGGATGCGCCCTTGAGTCGCTCCACCGCAAATTTGAAAATCAACAAATTGCAAGCAAATAAAAGCGCGACGTACATCCCGATTAGAGTTAACGGACTGCGAGATATGATCCCTAGCAGCGAAAACAAAGCGAAGCTGAACTCGCCTCTTGAGAACAAAAACTCGGTACCGCCATAGGTCGGTCCATACCCGAAATGTCCTGTAGCAAAATAGGTAAACGCCTGAAAATAAAGAGTAAATTGATCGCCTAAGAGAAACGCGTGGTATCGATAGACAAACTGAACGAAAGTAAATATTGCCTGTAAAAAAATTAGAACAAGGCCAAGGATTTCTACATGTCGTGCTGTCTTTGTCTTCGTCTCACCCACTACAAAGACAATACCTAGTCATACATAACAAGATGCAAGCAAAAACCGTCGTCCGCGCTGGCTAAAAATATATTATTGACTTTGCGCGTTCCGTGACAGTGTCAATATCGTCGGTCCATGCGCCTGTCGACATGTACTTCCAACCACCGTCGGATACAATTGCAACAACTGTGCCTTCTTCAATCATGGCTGCGCATTTCACAGCGCCAGCCATAATAGCTCCTGATGAAATACCGGAAAAAATTCCAACTTCACTTAGGCGCCGGGTCCATTCGATAGACTCTCGGGGACCAACTACAGTTTTACGATCCAACAATTCGTAGCCGTCATTATCGAGGAAAATAGGTGGGATATAACCATCATCTAGGTTTCGTAAACCATCGACCATCTCACCAGCAGGAGGTTCGATCGCCCAAATCTGGACTTTTGGATTTCGTTCCTTTAAAAATCTGCCCACTCCCATGAGTGTTCCGCTGGTTCCAAGCCCCGCAATAAAGTGCGTAATCTCTGGGACATCTCTCCAAATTTCGGGACCGGTTGACTCGTAATGAGCCTTTGGATTCGCCGGATTGGCATATTGATACAAAAACACCCATTGCGGGTTTTCAGCAGCGATCTTCCTAGCAAGCCGTACTGCACCGTTTGAGCCTTGCGAGAATGGAGACTCGATAATCTCAGCGCCCCAAACTCCCAGTAGTTGCTTTCGCTCTATCGATACATTAGATGGTAAAACAATTTTTATTTTATATCCTCGAACCTTGGCCACCATTGCTAAACCGATGCCTGTATTGCCACTGGATGGCTCTATTAAGGTATCCCCTACTTTAAGGATTCCTTCTTTCTCAGCCTGTTCGATCATGGCCAAGGCAATTCTATCCTTCACCGATCCACCGGGATTTTGCCCCTCGAGCTTTGCATAAATCTTTACTCTTGGATTCGGAGACAATTCGCTCACATCTATGATCGGAGTATTCCCGATTAAATCCAAGACACTTGAGTAAACAGCCATTTCGCGTGACCTGCTTCCTAGAACGCTTTAGAGTTAGTTAATACGAGCGTTAAAATATTCCACCAGCTACAGCCGGCAAAATCGTAACAACATCGCCGGGGGACACCTTGGTGTCGAGTTTTTCAAGATACCGAACGTCGTCATCGTTAAGGTATATATTTATGAACTTGTGCATGGAACCATCTTCTTTAAGAATTTGCCCAGCCAATCCCGCATACTCATTGCCAAGGTTTTTCATAAGCTCACCAATAGTTTCCCCTTCCGCTTTTACGACTGACTGGCCACTCACGACCGGCCGTAAAACGGTTGGGATTCGAATCTCAACAGCCACTACCCCTCCAAAACCTTACTAATCCGATAGCCATTCTATACTTTTATTAGAACCACCTCTTCCTCCGATATCTTCCCATCAATTATTCGATAGGAGCGAACCGAAGGAAATTTTCGTTTTAAAGAGACAAGAACGTAATGCCAACTCGGATCGGGAGCCTGAGCTAAGTCGGTTGGCGACGGATAAGGTTCGGAATGGGTATGGGAATGATAGACGCCAATAATAGAATTACCTTGCGACTCTGCGTCTCGGTCTGCCCTTAGGTAGTCGAGAGGATTTAATTCATATATTCGCGCAGACGCAGCGTCGTTACGCGTACGGTATACCTTGTTAACTTCTTCGCGTATGCCGCCAAGCAAACCGCAAGCCTCTAACGGGTACGCGTCAAGCGCGTGATCGACAATATCAACTAGAAAGTCACGTGAAATAAATAGCACAATGAGCAGGCTAATTTGCCAAAGGCACGATCCATCATGAAAAAGAAACTGAGTCTTGAAACTAGAATCTCATCAGGAAAAGCGTTAGTCGCACAGAATAAACGCGCGCGCCACGAATTCGAAATTCTTTCAGAGCTAGAATGCGGGATCGAACTGCGCGGCTCGGAAGTAAAATCACTTCGCACCGGTAAAGCGCAGATTCAAGATGCATTTGCCAGAATCACCAGCGGCGAACTGTGGCTATACCAGATGAATATTGCTCGATATGATTATTCACATGCTTTTTCACAGCTAGATCCGACACGCCCTAGAAAACTCCTGGCACATCGTGAACAAATTGATGAATTAACGGGAAAGTTGCAACAGAAGTCACTCACTCTAGTTCCGCTTTCCGTCTACTTTAAAGGCGGTCATGCAAAAGTCCTTTTGGCCTTAGCAAAGGGAAAGAAACTCCATGACAAGCGACAGACATTAGCCGAAAAGGACATGGCACGTGACGCGGCTAGACAACTATCTTCCTTGAGGCGCAGTATCTACTAAACAAGACTGTCACCAAGTCGATATATACTAGGTATTCCCAAGCTAATAACTAGAATGGGAATATGGGGGTGACAGGCTTCGACTTTGGTGTTTGATGTATGTGAAGCGAGTCGTGGTCTCCGGAGCCACGTTAAAGAGCCGGAACTTAAAATAAACGCCGAGCCTCAGCTCGCACTCGCTGCCTAGTAAATAGGTAGTGACGTCCGCTTGCCCTGTGCTTCTAAGGGTAATTCCGGGCGAGATCAATTGAAGATAAGCTCAACAGCTACTTGGTCTGTTGTTGTCGAAAACCTTACAAGATAAGGGATTAGCTAGTTGCTTGTAGTAGCCAGTCCTCGAAAATTACGACAAGCTGCACTCGGAGAATCCATACAAAGGAACTGAAGGACGCGGGTTCGATTCCCGCCACCTCCACCTGATACTTCGCACCCGAAACTCTTTCCTAAGAAATGAGTGTTCGGGTGCGATGCTTCTTTCGGCGCTGTGCGAGAAACTATTGTGTAAATCAAACGGCCACGCTGCTAGTGAGACACCTAAACTTGCCTGGGAAACGGATCGAGGCCCAGGCGCTTGGATCACACCGCGTACTTTGCAAGAAGTGCCAGGCGACCGTGCGCACTTAAGCGTTTAACTGGCCAAACTTTAAATACTTCCCGCCAATTTTCACACTAAATCTCTCCCACTTGGTTGTGTTGGCGATTAAGCGCTAATTCAACTTTTGCTAAATGCTCGATCCGAGACAGTTCGAATAATTTAAATTAACTAGGGAAACTGCGCACATGATTAATGTGTTGCGCGGCGTCAATTTGATGTTGAAAATATGAGCGGTGCGCTTCGACTGCTGTAGTTAGCGAGGGGAAGTTACGCACCTACTATCAGATAACGACTAAGAAAAGCCAAATCGCTATTTTTCGAACTGACTACTGTAAAGCCTGAAGTACGCTCCTTTTTTCGCCATCAAGTCTTCATGCTTACCCGATTCGACGATCCTTCCCGATTCCATCACGAGGATGATATCGGCGTACCTGATCGTCGAAAGTCGGTGCGCGATCACAAAGCTCGTTCTGCCCGTCCGTAATTTGGCCATTGCGGCTTGGATTAGCACCTCGGTACGACTGTCGACACTGCTGGTCGCCTCATCGAGGATTAGAATCTGGGGATTAGCAAGGAATGCCCTGGCTATTGTGAGCAACTGCTTCTGCCCTGCCGATATCTTCGTGGCTTCGCCGTCTAACTCCGTATCATAGCCGAGCGGGAGAGTTCTTATAAAATGATCTGCAAGAGCTGTCTTGGCGGCGCTCTCAATTTGCAGGTCCGTTGCCCCCTCCAGTCCATATCCGATATTTTCGCGTATGGTTCCACTGAAAAGCCAGGTGTCCTGGAGTACCATCCCGTACACCTCCCTCACTGTGTCTCTTGAGAGGTCTGTGTATGGAACCTCATCTATCGCAATCCTGCCAGAATCCACTTCGTAGAATCTCATCAATAGATTGACTATGGTCGTCTTCCCTGCACCCGTCGGACCTACTATCGCCACCGTTTGACCCTGAGGAACCTCAAGGTTGAATCGATCTATCAACCTCCTGTCGGTCGCGTAACTGAACTCAACCTCCTTCATGCTCACACTCCCATGAACAGGATCCGGTAGCTCTCGGATCGATAGCAGCCTATCCTCCTCCTTGGCATCCAGAAGTTCGAAAACTCTCTCGGCAGAGGCGAGTCCGGACTGTAGCATGTTCATCTGGCTCGCCACCTGAGTCATTGGTTGCGTGAATTGGCGTGCATACTGCGTGAAGGCGACGACACTACCAAAAGATAGAGCACCCGTGGCAACACGATATCCCCCGAATACCGCGATGAGCACGTAGTTCACGTTCGAAAAGAACTGCATCATGGGCTGAATAATTCCGGAAAGGAACTGTGCCCTGAAACTCGCTTGATAGGTCTTTTCATTAAGTTCATCAAACTTCGCCATCGAAGATCGACTCGCTCCAAATATCTGAACCAGCACGTGGGCGGTGTGCATCGCCTCGACATGGCCGTTTAGGAGGCCAGTCTCCTTCCACTGGGCTGCAAACTGCACTTGCGATCGCTTGGCGACAAGTGCTGCGCCCCAGATCGCCAACGGAACTGTCACAAGCGATACTACGGCCAGGAGTGGTGAGATCCAAAACATCATTATTAACACGCCGATGATCGTAAGGGCGGAGGTTAACAGCTGACTCATCCCCTGTTGTATCACCGTGGAGATATTGTCAATGTCGTTGGTGACTCGCGAGAGCATGTCACCGTGCGCGTGCGTGTCAAAGTACTTGAGTGGAAGTCTGCCAAGCTTCTCCTCGACATCAGTTCTCATCCTGGCGACTGTGCGCTGGGCCACTCCCGCCATTATGTAGCCCTGACCCCAGCTAAAAAGAGATCCAACGAGATAGACGATCGTAGCAAGAAAAACAAGGTGGCCGAGTGTTGCAAAATCAATTCCATTTCCCGGAACGACTTTTATCGAGTCCAGCATCGATCCAAGATTCGATTTACCATGCTCGGCGAGGTAGTGCACGACGCACTGTTGGCTTGCGTCGCAAGCTTTGTAGAGTGCCTTAACCTGAGGTGTAGACCCGATTATCCCTGCAAATATGACGTTGATGGCATCGCCGAGAATCTTCGGACCAATAACTGTGAATGCCACAGAGAACATGCCCAACGCCAACGCAAAGATCAATAACTTTGCCTCCGGCCCGAACCTTTGGCCCATCCTCTTTAGTACCGCCTTGGTATTCTTAGACTTCCCCACCTGCATTTGACTGCCCGGTCTTCCCATCGGCCCGCCCGGCCGCCCGGCCATCATAACGAAACACCCGTGGCCCGCTGGGACTCCACGATCTCCCTGTATTCAAGACAGGTTTCGAGCAGTGCGTCGTGCGTACCTTCTCCGACCACTCGTCCATCATCTAGTACGAGGATCGAATCCGCATTCATCACAGTGCTCACTCGCTGAGCAACAAGTATGACTGTTGCCTCTGTAAGCTCTGACTTGAGAGCAGCTCGAAGTTTGGCATCGGTTGCAGCATCTAGGGCTGAGAAACAGTCATCGAAGATGTAGATAGAAGGACGCTTCACTAGAGCACGGGCAAGACACAGTCGCTGTCTTTGGCCACCCGACACATTCCTGCCCCCCTGGTCGATAAAACTAAAAATGCCATCATTCATCTCGGCGACGAACTCATTAGCTTGGGCTATTTCGAGAGCCTTCCAGAGTTCCTCGTCGGTTGCGTCAGGCTTGCCAAAGCGAAGATTGTCTGCAACGGTCCCACTAAAAAGATAGGAAGTCTGCGGGACCATTCCTATTTCTCCCCAAAGGGATTCAAGGTCTCGCGCCTTGATGTCCACCCCATTGAGCAAAATAGTGCCGGCAGTAGAATCGAAGCATCTGGGAATCAGATTCACAAGTGTTGTCTTTCCCGAGCCGGTTCCACCGATCACGGCTGTTATCCTGCCGGGCTCTATGGTGAAGGTGAGGTTTTTCAATATCAACTGCTCGCTGCCTTTGTATCCGAACTCGACTGAGCTAAAGACCACTCGTCCGTCCTTGATTGTTGGATGCTTGGGATCCGCAGCCGAAACGACAGCGGGATCAGTCTTTAGGACGTCCTCGATCCGCTCGGCAGACGCTATCGCCCTAGGCAGAAGTACTACGACGAAAACAGCAATCATTACGGAGAAAAAGATCTGCGCAATATATGTAATAAATGCCACAAGGTTTCCCACCGGCATTCCACCACTACTAATCAGGTGACCTCCGAACCAGACGACAGCAACTGTTGCCAAGTTGAGGATCGCCATCAGTGTCGGCATGGCAATGGCGAAGACCCTATTGACTTTGAGTCCTCTTTCCGTGAGATCTTGATTCGCGACATCGAATCGCAACCTCTCGTGCTCGGTGCGGATAAAGGCTCGAATCACGCGGATTCCCGAGATCTGCTCGAGCAGGATCTGATTGATCCGATCGATCTTGAATTGCATGGACCGGAACTGTGGAACGACCTTAGTTACCATCAACCCAATGACAACGGCCATCATGGGGACGACAACCACTATCACCAGCGAAAGCCGAACGTCCTCGCGCAGCGCCATGATTATCCCGCCCACACCCATGATCGGGGCCATTACCAGCATTGTTAGAGCAACTTGTATGAACAGCTGAATCTGCTGCACGTCATTAGTATTCATCGTTATCAGCGTTGGGGTACCAAAGGCGACCATTTCGAATTCGGAGAATGACTGCACCTTCGCAAAAATCATACGGCGCAGATCTCGCCCTATACCCATCGCCGTTCTCGACGCGTAGTATACGGCAATCAGAGAAATGATTCCAAGCGCAAGAGTGATTGCAATCATTAGAATACCGGAGTGCCAGATATAGCTGATGTTGCCCTTGACAACTCCGTTGTTGATGAGGCTCGCGTTCAAATTGGGAATGAAAAGGTTCCCTACGGTCTGGACTGCAATAAGCGATACGACCAGAGTCACCCAGGAGCGATAAGCACCACCGACCCTTTTCAACAGCAACAGCAACTTCCCACCTAACAGCGCCATTTGTCGGCCAGTTCTAGCGCTCAACGCAAGCTTATCCCATCCTAGAGTTCAGCAAGTGCTCTTGCGATCGAGGCTCCTTCAACTCACTGTCTCACTGTCAACGAGAAGTTTCACGTCGCTGTTTACAGTCGTTGTCCTAGCCGCCTACTTAAAGAATCCAGATGTCACGCATAGCCATCGCTGCCTCTAAATCGCCGGGTAGAGAGATCGAGCGGTCATTGGGAAAAAATTCTTGACTGACGTTTGCTCTGCGTCTATAGGCAAAGCGAAACCACAGTGAGAGAACGTGCGCAATACAAAAAGCGCACATGATATCAGCGTTCCTAAGTTCATAAAAGAAAGATTCTTTTGCCGATACACTTACCCAATAACTCGGCGTTTTCGACACCATCTACCTGGTGATCTTATCGTAATTAAGGTTAAATGGCTAACCACTTTAGAGAATCTTGGAATCGAACTTTAACGTGAATATCCTCAGGCCACACGCATTGAGCAGTTAGCCATTAAATGGCGCCATAGATCAATTTATTAGCTCCACCAATCCACCAAAGTCACTCAACTTATTATCGCTCTTGACATTTCACTTCGTCAGCCCAAGCAAGGAGGCTATGACAGACCCGTTGGGAGATCCGAGCCCAGTACAAGGGTCCCAGCCTGGTGCGGCTGTATATGCTCCGTTCGATCCCGAAACTATATCCCGAAAAGCCGGAATGGGTAAAGAAACATTCTTTTCAGCAAGAGGGTACCAGGCCGGTTGCACGAAACCTTGCCCTTTCCCAAGTGCTTGGTTGAAAAGTATGACGAGTCCGGCTAATAACGGTGCCACCGCGCTCGTCCCACCCACCACCATATTAGATCCGTCTACCAAAATTTCATATCCAGTATTAGGATCCGCATTACCGGCTACATCCGGAACTCCACGACCTCGAAACCCACCCGCATTCACCGAAGGCGGTACCATCGCAGTGCTCTGGTAAGTTGGAAGGGCAAAAATCTCGCTGACGCCGCCGCCGGTAGCGCCGCCGCCGCTCGACAAGTCGTTCCATACAACCTCTGAAACTATTGTGCCGGCGTAATCCAATACCAAAGTAGTACCTCCACACGCTAGCGAATGTGGCGCTGACGCCGGAAAATCTACATGCTGCATTCCATCGGTGACTCCGTCGGTCGATCCGTTATCGCCAGCAGCAACTGTCACAGTAATGCCCAAAAGGTTCGCCTCGGATATCACCTGTTCCATTAAAGAAAGTGAACTTGACGACCAGGAATTTTCCGGTGCACCCCAACTGATCGAAATTACTGATGGCGAATTTACTTTGTCGTGGGTGGCCTGTGATACAGCATCGATAAAACCCTGGTTCGTATTAGGGGCAAAATAAACCGCTATCTTTGCGCTGGGCGCTACCGATCCAACTATTTCGATATCTAACATCACTTCTCCATCGGGTCCATTTGGACTACCGGGAGCATTGCTACCTCCATCTACACTCACCGCAATTACCTCGGGTGGCGTCAATCCAACCTGAGAGAAATAGTTTGTGATATCTCCGCTGACAAACCCTCCACCCAATTCAATAAGAGCAACACACTCGCCGGTTCCGTCTAGATGAGCTGGAAAATTGTAGGCTTTTGCAACCTGGGCTGGTTTATACGATGTCGATGGCGATACAGCAGGCCGAAAGTTCGTCTTTGCTTGAGATGAAGTATCCATCCCCAGCACATCAATAACGATATCTCGAAGTTCTTCCGGTATTTGTATTTCAGCGGCAGGCGCTATATATATTTCTTTGGACCAATCCTGATAACGACCTAACCGAACTGCAAATGCACGTTCAAGGGCCTCAGTTGATCCTTGTATCACAATTCGCCTCCGGGCAACATCGGACTCTAGAACTTCGAACCCGGCATTCCTAAAATATTGCTCGACACGATCAATTTCTTCGGCGCTAGCGCCGAACGCCTCCTGATATTCTTGTCTAGAAAGGCGCTTTTGTAATTGCAATTCGTCAGACACACTTGACACACTTGCCCGGCGACGAAGATAAACACTAAGCTCAATTGACTGGTCTTGGGGAATATGTTCGAGAAACTGCGCCCCCACATGGTTCTTGCGAAAGTGTCTGAAGTTCTGGTCAAGTATCATTGCACGCCCCTTTTGTTGGAATCGAGATTGCGAACGCGCTCCAATAGCAAATTGGCCCGATCCTTATTTTTAGTTTGTACGAACACTAAAAAATTGGCCACCGCGTTTGAGCACAATCCTACAACTATGGGGACGCTAAAAACCATTACTGGATTGAAATTTCTGCGCGCGCTTTGCCGTTTGTCATAAATTCCGAAAAGCAGGCTTTAAGATATACGGCAACGCACCTGAAGCACTACTACAATACCTTGTCGTTGAGTTTTCGATCCCTCAATCTAACCAGTCAGCAGCAAGGCGCAAGCAAAACTGACCAAATACGACAATGTGGATTTATTCTCGGCTAAAAGTTCACACTTTGTAGATCACACGGAAGTTGCCTACAAGCCGTGTTGCTAATGAGATTACGATTATGCAACCTACGAGTCCACCATTATCGATACCCGTCAACGCGTTCACCTTGTATTTCGATATTTCAGGGAAATAAAAGCGCTCTAAATCATCAATGCCTCAATTAAACATTCACTTTCGTCCGCGTCGACACTCTCGACTTATTTCGTACATCATTTTCATTTTTACCAATAACCACGTCGAGTTGGGCAGCTTCTAAAGGCCCAACGAGAACCAACCCGCAACGCATTAAAGTTCTTACCCGTAAAAATAGCCTGTCAAGACAGTTGCGAAAATAAGGCGTAGTATTTGAGTTTGTGCTTGCAAATCCGACTGGACTTACAACAGTCCAATGGCAAAGAAAGCTGCGAACCGGCCTTCAAAGCCTTATCGTTGTCTTACTTAGCGTGATACTCGGGGCATGTGGATCAAGCACAGCTGCCGCCAAACCTCAAAACACGGGGTCTGCAAACCAACCTAAAACTACATCCTCAACAAGTTCCACAACCTCTACCACAACGACCCAAGTCTTGCCCAAGTACGCTCACGACCACGTTTTTGTTATTGTTATGGAGAATCTTGGATTTAGCGCCGCTATGGCAACAACATCGCTCGCGACCCTCGCAAACCGATGGGCGTATTCCACAAATTATTACGCAACAACACACCCGTCGCTACCAAACTACATCTCCTTAGTCGCCGGATCAACGCTCGGGATATCATCGGATTGTGTAACTTGCTATGTAAATGCACCGAGCCTCATGTCCGAGATGACACAAAATGGCGTCTCATGGGATGCCTTTATGGAATCATTGCCCAACGATTGTTACTTGTCTCCATACGCACCCGACGGACTATATGCAGGCAAACATGACCCCTTCGTATACTTTGACGCGATTCGATCATCCTCATCCCAATGTAACAACATCAAACCGCTACATGAACTGATTCCCCTGCTTGGCCAAAACCCATCCACTGTGCCCAACTTCACTTGGATCACGCCAAATCTTTGCAACGATGGACATAATTGTTCATCTGTTGTGGCAGGAAATTGGTTAACTCAAATGGTCTCACAAATAACTAGCTCCGCTGCTTGGAAGGACAACGGCGCCCTATACGTAACATGGGACGAAGGAAACGGAGGAGACTATTCGGGACTAACTGCAAGCGGGCAAGTAATTCAAAGCGGTGGCGGTGGACACGTACTTACCCTGGTAATTGAACCAAACCTACGCGCTGGAACAACGATAACCGCACCTTTGGACCACTACGGACTGCTAAAGACTATCGAGGTCAATTTCCATCTGAGTTTGCTTGGGGAATCAGCCAACTCAAACCTTACCACCTTGCCGTAACCGGTTGCCAGAAGTCAACAAACGAGCTTATCGAGATAAGATTCAAAGCAAGATAGACAGATCCGCTACTAAACATAGCTCTTTAAGCTAAGTTGCAAATACCCAAATGATGCGGTTTGCACCCATTTTCTGGTGCTACTTGATTAAACGAGTACACGGATGTGAAACAAAGAACTCGGCCTTTCCAAGATGCGTGATTCGTTATGAAGATAAACTTTCGGCGAACAATATAGGGCCGACTATTTCTGCTTTTGCGGACATACCAGGACGAAGGTCGCTACCACCGTGCCAAGAGACGTTTGACCGAACCACATCTCCCGCTTGTGTAATCGCAGTGATATTTAGGCTCGAACCCATGAATCCTACGGCGCTAATAGTTACGTTTCCGTCCTCGGTTGCCTTCACACTTATGGATTCCGGTCTAACCATAAGCCGTACTTTCGAACCGATGCTGCCGACACTCCAACGATCTAGGTTCAGCCTTTGTCCCAAAACTACAACAGCGTTATTTGAATCAATAATTTCAGTAAAAACATTTACCGACCCAACAAATTGCGCCACAAAAGAGTTCACCGGACTCGAGTAAACCTGCGCTGGCGTTCCGATTTGTTCAATCGCACCGTTGTTCAAGACGGCAATACGGTCCGCGATTGCCAGAGCTTCGTCCTGGTCATGTGTCACAAACAGTGTTGTTATCCCAAATTCGAGTTGAATCCGTCGTATTTCTTCGCGAAGTTCTACTCGCACCTTCGCATCCAGGGCCGAAAGCGGTTCATCTAGCAATAACACTTTAGGCGAAATCGCCAATGCGCGGGCTAATGCTACACGTTGCTGCTGACCACCGGAAAGTTCGTTCGCATATCGGTCCGAATGGGTGGGCAGTCGGACTAAGTCTAACATCTCGCTAACTCTGGTTTCAATGGTCTTGGTAGGAACGCCTCGAAGTTTTAACCCGTACGCGACATTTTGGGCAGCAGTCATATTGGGGAATAGTGAATATGCCTGGAACACCATTCCCATTTCACGTTTGTGTGCAGCACGCTTGGAAATGTCTCGGTTATCTAGGAATATCGACCCAGCATCAAGAGGCTCTAAGCCAGCTAGCGCGCGCAATGCGGTGGTCTTACCACACCCGGATGGACCCAACATTACAACGAGTTCACCTGGGCTTATGTCAAGGCTCAAATCGCTCAACGCTAAGGTACTTCCAAACTGCCGGCGCAATCCCCTTAGTGACACCGAAGTTCCTTTTCGGCTCCACTCCCTTGGCACTCGATCATTTGGCATGGCGAAAGTTTCTGGATTTTCGGCCGTGTGGCTCATCTTTACTCCTTGGTAATTATCGAAACACTGAATGTGGAGCTACGCCGGATTCCGGTTCTTTTTTGACGCTGAAACCCAATAATAGATATCAAGGTGAGAGCACCCCAGGTAAGAAGCAAAGCCACAACAGAAAGAGCAACCGACTCATCTGCGCGAGCCGAGCCGACTTGTACTAGCCACACCGGAAAGGTCGTGAAACTCATAAGCGAAGCAACCGCGAACTCACCAAACACAAAGGCGGTAGACAAAAAGATAGCTGACGTAATTGCTGATCGCAAGTTGGGCAAAATAACCCTAACCATGGTAGAGAGCCAGGTAGATCCCAACGATTTCGAAGCTTCCACCAGGGTCTTTATATCAATCGAACCAGCACCTGAGTCAATTGACCTGAAGGTATACGGAAGTGCAAGAACAACGTATTCCAAAGCTAGGATTACCGGAGATCCCATAATGATGTTGGGCAAGCTAGCAAACGCAGTCAATACGCCCAACGTAACTACCACAGCCGGAACGATCATTGGCAAGAGCGAAATCGTCTCCAGCACCGTGACTAAATCGGGTCGTTTTAGGCGAACCCAAACCACGGTTGGAGTCACCAAAAGAATCGTAATTGCAACAGTCCCAACGGCTATCTTCACAGATACAAGGACCGACGAGATGAACTCTGGATCGGTAAATATCGCACCATAAGCAGAAAGCGTTAGCGAATTATGATTGCCAAGCAACGAATATCTAACAGAAGCCAAGACTGGAATCAAGAAAAAAACTATTGTCAAAGTCAGTACAATAAAACGAAATCGCCTGCCAAGGCCGAACATTTTTTCAGATTCGCCAAATTTGATCGAAGGTTTTCCGACAAGCTCAGTTTCACTGGCAACTATCGAAGCCATTTTTGCGCCTTTTGAGATAGTCGAATATAGGCAACGGCCACGATACCCACAATTAGAATCATGCCAAATCCCAAAGCGCTCCCAAGGTTAGCCTCACCCGTTACCACGTTTCCCTGGATCAGCGAACCGATCTGGATCGGAACTAACGGAATCACCCCACTGGTGAGCGCTGCGGCGGTGGCATAAGCGGCAAACGCATCGGTGAACAAAAGTAACGATGCAGCTAAAAATGGAGGAAACACAACAGGTCCGATCACTGTGCGCCAAATCGTTGGCCAGGTTGCCCCCAGCGTTTGAGCAGCTTCTAGCCAAGCCTCGTTAATGGCTTCAAGCGGCGGAATCATTACAAGAACCATTACGGGAATCAAAAAGTACTGATATACAATCGTTAATCCCGTAGTTGAGTAGAGTGAAAATCCGTGATCATAAATATTGAATCCCGCTGACGATAACAGTCGGGTGAGCATTCCGAAATTTCCTAGCGTCGCTATAAATGAGAACGCAAGTGGCACTCCGCCTGTGTTAGCAAACACACCAGACGCCGCCATAATCGCCCGTCTTGGTCGCGTGTCGGCCATACCCACCACAGCAATCGCCACCAACAGCCCTGCAAACGCTGAAATGACGGTTGAGAACACTGCAAGCCTAATGCTCTCAACGAAAGATGCTAGGTAGGTTCCAGTCATCGCACCCTGTATATTTCGGAAAGTAAAACTGCCAGAAGCGCTACGAAATGCATCCACAATTACCGCGCCCGCCGGAATACCTAAAAATACTCCCACATACGCGACCAAGGGAACTGCGCCTAAATACGACTTTTTCCCTCTTGAAACAATACGCAACTTGTGAATCACCTTCAATTTGGTATTCCTGAGCCAAAACGCATAAGTTCCAGCCCAGGAATAACAGCTAATAGTTGTAGCTCGCCTAGCCTTGTACGCTCGACCACTGCGATAGCACTACTTGCTTGGCCGCGGTCAACTGAGCCTGAGTTGGAAATTGCGCAGAGCCTGAAACGGCAGGAAGAAGTGACAAAAAGCCACTGTTTACCGTTCCAGAGCTAACCATCGAGCTAAGGAGCACAGGTCGCGCAAAGCCCTGAAGAAACAGATTTTGGCCCTGTGTTGAGTACAAGTACTCTTCCCACAATCTTGCAGCTGCAGGATGTGGCGCATACTTGGATACCGCCTGGCAATAATAAGAGGCATAAAGTCCATCCGAAGGTATCACGACTTTCCAATCGACTTTGCCAGCTGCCTCTTTTTGATAGGCAACATTTAGATAATCCCAGTCAATACTGGCTTTAATCTGTCCGCTTTGGATAGCGGCGGGTGTGGCCGCGATCGGTACGAAGTTTCCGATTTGGGCGAGATGCTGGAAGAATGTAATTCCAGGCGCGATATTGTTTAGAGATCCGCCATTCGCCAATGCGGCCGCAAAGACGCCACCAAATGCAGCGCCAGCTTGGGTCGGATTACCATCGAGCGCTACTCCACCCTTGAACTCTGGATTGGTTAGGTCTTGAAACGATGTCGGAGGGATAGGGATTTGCGATGCGTTATAGCCAATTGAGATATAGCCGCCATAGTCATAATACCAAGTTCCGTCAGCAGCTTTTTCTTGCGGGTTTATGTTGTTCCAACCCGAAACTTCATAAGGCGCAAATAGACCCTCCTGATCGCCTAAAAGCGCAAAACTAGGACCAACATCAACGACATCAGGTCCACGGGTAGTGTTTTTCAAACTTTTGATGGAATCGAGTTCATACTGAGAGCTTCCTTCCGGATTGACATCAGTAATCTTTATGCCATATTTAGCAGTAAAATCTTTCATTATCGTTCCGTAATTCGCCCAGTCCGCAGGTAGCGTCGTAACGGTCAATGTGCCTTCTTTTTTTGCAGCTGCAATCAACGCGTTCATACCTCCGCCCGCAGTCGCGGACTTGGCAGTTGCCCAATCCGTGCTTTGAGACGAGGCGTTAGTTGAGCTCGAGCCGCACGCAGCTGCTACAGAGCCAAGAGTTCCTAAAAGACCAAGTGCTAGTAGCTTTGATGATATTTTTGACATTAGAGTTGGAAACCCCTTTTATTACAACTTGATACAACGTGACGCAAAAAATATTTGACTATATATGCTCACGTTCGCAACCTATAGATTGAACTTTAATCAGGGGTTACCGACTAAATAATTGCGAACAAAACCTTGGCTAATCAGGACTTTCCATTTGATTAATTTATAGTTGCAAAGAGTTACGGGTATCGAAACTCTAAGTACTAATTCCAAGCCATTGGCAAAGAACTGGGAGCTACCGCTTGGCTAACCTAGTCATTATCGGTCTGGAAAGCAAAATTATTTGACCAAAGCACTATAAATACAAAATATTGCCTGCTAAAAAAATCAATTTTTGATAAATCAGATTCCAACTACTTAAGTCGTGGTGCCTTAATCCATATTCATGTATCAAACAAGACAGCTTTAAATTTGAAGTTGTTTACCAACAATTTTACCGTTGCTTACTCTTAGTTTGTCGCACCGTGATCATCTCTTCCTAACGTCAACAAGTAGGTAGGTGACTTTCCATGGCCAAAATAAAAGCCACGGACGCCTTGAACAAGATCAGTATTGGGAAAACAATGATAATTGGCCGCCAACGTAGCGCACAAACGCCGAGATTAGCAGTAATAGGAGCCGGTATAGTCGGAGTCACCATAGCTCTGGAAGCGGCTCAAGCGGGACTAGATGTGACAATTTTTGAACGGCATTCCGAACCATACGGTGCATCGGTTCGAAACTTTGGGCTTATCTGGATAAGCGGACGCGCTAACGGCGAAGAATTGAGATTGGCACTAGCCGCGCGAAGACAGTGGGAGCACCTCGCATCGTTAGCACCTGAAATTGGCTTTCGTCCGCGAGGCTCTGTTACGTTGTTCACCCGACAAGATGAACTCAACCTAGCGAGAGCCGCTTTGACCAACGATCCGCGAAATCAGCGAGGGCTATCGATCTTAGATTCAAGTCAACTAAACGACATGGGTTTAGATATCGCCGACAACGTAATTGGCGGCTTATACTGCGAACAAGATGCTTCGGTGGAACCAGGCAAAGCGGTTCCGGCTCTTGTTCGCCATTTGAAAAAGTTTGCAAATGTAACGGTGGAGTTAGGAGCAGAGGTCGATCGAGTAAACGATGGAGTTATAACTCTTGCTAGCGGCACTAGCTTCCATTTCGACGCCATAGTCGCGGCGACTGGTGCCTCCTACGGCGGTTTTCTAACTCGGCACTTTAGACCAGAGGCAATCGGACTCGGAACTACTCGACTTTTGATGGCTCAATCAAAGCCAATTGAACAGCGTATAAGCCCGTCAATAGCCGATGCAGATACGATGCGGTACTACCCGTTTTTCCAATTTCAAGATGCGCCGGCACTTGCTGATCAGCCTGAGTTGCTTTCGCGCTTTGGCACTCAGTTGCTGATGGTTCAAAGAGCCGGTGGTGAATTTACCTTGGGTGACACTCACAATTACGATCCTGGCGGCGAGTTTCAGATTGACATTTCAATATCGGCGTATTTCATTCAAAAAGCAAACGCCCTTTTGCCTAATGTCAACCTGGAATTAGCCACGGTGTGGGAGGGCTATTATTCGCGTGCACTCGATACAAAACGAGCATATGTCGCCAAGCGGCTCCAAGACAATTTCCTCCTGGTGACCGGGACAGGCGGTCGAGGTATGACAATGGCCCCCGCCATCGCACAAGAAACTGTCGAGTGGTTGTCGAATTACTTTGAGCGAACGATGTAATTCTTGGTATCTGAAATTTCAACCTGGACAATTAGCAAAATTTACCGTAACACTCCAAACATAAAAGCAAGCGAGGAAAACAATGACATACGACGTTGAGGCAAAGTCATATCCCAAAATGGTTTTTGGGGAAGATGTCAACCTATTAAGAGTTGAAGGTTCGATTTACAATGCGGAATTAGTGATTTGCGACATGGCAGGTACTACGGTCGAAGACGAGGGACTTGTCCTCGAGGCCTTTCGAAATACTGCAGTTGAAATGGAGCTAACTATCGGTTCCACCCGCTTCGAGAATGCAATCAACTACGCGCTAGAGACAATGGGTTATTCTAAAATTGAAGTATTTCGACATATCTTCGACAATGAAACAGAGGCCCAACAAGCAAACTCAACATTTGAAACGCAATATGCAAAACTCGTTACGGAGTGTGGTGTTGCCGGGATACCAGGCGCTACCAGCCTTTTTGCCGCTCTAAAATCAAGGTCAATAAAAGTGGCGCTTACAACCGGGTTCTCAAAAACAACCCAGGATCTTATTCTGGAAAAGCTTGACTGGAAAAATCAGGTCGACTATTTCGGCACCCCAAATACTGCTGACCGAGGCAGACCGTTCCCAGACACGCTCCTAAGTGCTATGAGCGCTTTAGAAATCGAAGATCCGCAAAAAGTCATCGTTGTAGGCGATACGTCATCTGACATTGCAGCAGCTCGTGCAGCAAATGTCGCGCTATCGATAGGGGTGTTGTCAGGCGCACACGGCTGCAAAGAACTCTTAGACGCTAAAGCCAATCTAATTTTAGATTCTGTATCTGATCTCGTGACGCTGTTCTACGCATTCGGTAAGCCAACAAAGTGAGTCTTTTACAACGTAACACCTTGATTTGCGATTTTCGATTAGCTCACATTCGATAGGATTGCGACAAGTTCATTCAGCGCCCGTGCGCGATGCGAATACAAAGCTTTTTCATCGAGCGTCATTTGCGCAAATGTACGGCCATCGCCTTCATTGGGTATAAAGAGCGAATCGTACCCGAACCCCATAGAACCTTTTTCCTCGAACGATATATGACCTTTCGTGACGCCTCGTGCGTAAACCACGGGTCCGATTTCCCCGGCGACATAAAAACAAAGGGAGCATCTGAATTCGGCTGTACGCTCGTGTAAATCCATGAGATTAAGTTCTTTTAATAACTTGGCTCTATTTTCTTCGTCAGAAGCGAATTCTCCAGCGTAACGCGCAGAATAGATGCCCGGTGCGTCGCCCAACGCTTTTACGTAGAGTCCCGAATCATCAGCCAAACTAGTGAGACCCGTCATTTTTACCGAATATTGCGCCTTAATGCATGCATTGTCATCAAGCGTTTCTCCGTCCTCGACCGGAAGCAACAAATCCTGGGGTAACGGCAGTACGTTATACCCCAGGGGCGCAAGATAAGCTTGAAATTCCCGAAGTTTGCCTGCGTTACGAGTAGAGACTACGAGATTTTTCATTAAAGGTGAAAACTATCCACGAGGCGTTGGCGGATCGGCGACAGTGACGTTTTGCAAGTCCAACAAAAAGGAAATACCATGTTCCGCCAAGGAAAGCATGTCGTCTAATTGGCTCTTAGAAAACGATTCCGCTTCCGCGGTTCCCTGGACTTCGACAAACTTACCTTCAGCGGTCATGACCACATTCATATCGACCTCGGCGCGCACATCCTCGGAATAATCTAAATCCAACAACGCGATGCCATCTACAACACCAACCGATACTGCTGCAACCTGGCCGACTAATGCTTTGGAACTACAACGACCCTTTTGTGCCAACCTGCTAATGGCATCAGATAATGCAACGTACCCGCCGACAATTGAGGCAGTGCGTGTTCCTCCATCTGCTTGGATCACGTCACAGTCGACTACGATCTGGATCTCAGGGAGACTTTGAAGATTTACAACTGATCGTAAAGATCTTCCAATTAATCTTTGGATCTCAAGAGTTCGCCCAGACTGCTTACCTTTTGATGCTTCTCGTGTTGATCTTTCCGGAGTCGATCCAGATCGGA
>JAJYGT010000105.1 GCA_021785005.1 Actinomycetes bacterium | reverse complement strand
GCAATTGAAGTAATCGTCTTAATTACTTCGCCAATTTCTCCAGATGATGCGCCCAGTCGTTCCACGGTGCCCGTTGCGGTTCCAGCTAACTTGACTGCACCGCCAGCTACTTCTGCCGCTTGTGAGGCATTTCGGGCAATCTCGTGAATAGAGATTCGCATCTCTTCGGTTGCGGCTGATACGGAACCGACCGAAGTTGACATAGATTCGGTAATCAAAGAGACCGAAGCTGATTGAGCCGACGTCTCCTCGGCAGACGTTCCAATTGAAATTGCAATGTCTTTCATGTCAGTAGCTTGAGCACGCACAGTAGACACACTCGCTGCCAAACTAGTTATCATCGCAGAGATCTTATCCTTGAACAGATTGAAATGTCCAGCTATTACGCCGATTTCATCTTTACCACTGTCATCGAGTCGAACCCTTAAATCTCCATCACCACTTGCTAATTCTCTAAGTGCATCGGACAAATGAGACAGTGGCTTCATAACCGCACGTTCGAATCCAATGAGCAGTCCCACTAGAAGGAGTAGTGTTAGGATTACCCATCCGACAACCAGCTCTACTTCAAGATTTTGAGCTGCTGACATCTTTGCAATCGCCGTTGTCGAAATAGCAATTGCTTCATTGTTAGCATTTGCCAGGGCTGGCATAATGTCGTTTGATGGCACAATGTTTCCCAGCGTTTGAATGTAAGCCGCGTGTGTAATATTGCCGGATCGCGTTGCAGAAATCACTTGAGCTGCGAATCCATCGTAGCTATTGATGTCATTTCGAATTCTCGTAAGACTGGCAAGAAGTGTTGGGTTGGTTGTGAGTGAAGCTGCGCTATTTAGCTCTGAATAAAATAAATCCCGCGCAGCCGTTGCTTGCTGAAATGTCGTTGAAATTAGCGATGCCTGTTTTGGCTCTGCTGCGGCTACCAAGACTGCCATATTCATCTGGTCATCGTAGTTGTAAAAGTCGCGCTGCAAGAGCAGTACTTGCGTGTTCAACTTTGACACTTTTACTTTGTATGCGTTTAAATTTGCTGATGTCGAGGTCGCACCAATAAATACAAATGTCCCAGCAACGATCGAAAGAACGGCGACTACTGCTAGTCCCGCTTTTGCCTTCGATGCGATTGAAGTCAATCCGTTGAGTTTCATATTCCATCCAAGCCCTAGAAACTTTACCTACCGATTCAAATTCGGAGAGTTACATGTGCGACTTAAATCAAATAGCAAATATTTTCCATAGACCTGAAAACATCGCCTCCCAGCAGTTAGCTAGCTTGTGTCAGTTTTTTTATATTGGCAAAGGTTCTTAGTATGAGCCGGCAAATACGTCTAATGGAGGCTTTAGCAACACCGTGTGACAATTTGATCTAGATCGGGCACAAAATGAGAACACTCTCATTCGAACATCATCAATCGTTGCTGGGAATTGCCGAAGAATAAGTATCACACAACACGAGTAGCATTGTCAAATCTAAGGAGATCATGTCCATGAAAGCTTCCAATTCCATAAAGGTTTTAGTAAGCGTAGGAGGCGGGCTTGGGGCAGTTTTAGCTCTTCATCAGGCACAAGTTAGCTTCAACAGTGCAAATACCTCCGCGGATAAAACATACAATCCAACCGCTAGCGTACAAACTCGCGCTGCGACTCTTCAAAGTGCGATATCGGCTTTAAACCAAGAAGAATCATTAGTCCAACAACAATTAGCAGCGACCAAAGTCCAACTCGCACAAAAGCAGCAGGAACTTACTCAGGCTAGCCAAGCCGCAATTGCCGCACAAAATCAAGCTAGATCACTAGCTGCCCAGGCCGCTGCAAAATCAGCACTAGTGATGTCGCAAACAAGTGCCTCGTCCTCCGGAGCCACAACGTTAGGCGCAACCCAGATTATCGCGCCGCCTGCATCAAAATCCATATCGGCAACCACTTCAGCTTCAAGCTCAAGCAAATCAGGGGATTCGGGTGGTGGTGACGATTGATTCCTCAACACGAAAATGCACCCCAAGGACAAAAGCCGGCTTCAGTACGAAAAAAACGACCCGGCAAACTAAAAACTACGCTACGGCGGGTTATCCCTTTTCTGGTTATCGCACCCGTGACCGCGATCGGCACAATGAAGGCAGTTGATTTCGTTTCTGCACCTGGGAACCTTTACCCAAGCACTAAAAGCGCCGCATCGAAGCAGCTCCTAAAAAAGACGAATATCATTAACGCGTCGTTAGGCAGACTGTCCAAGCAACTCAATTTAACCGCTAAACAACTCGCGGCGATTGCCAACGAATCTTCATCAAACCAATCTGGCGTGTCACAGGTTGCAAACGCAATCGCAGCGATAAAAAACAACCCAGTGCCTCAACTTGGTGCGCTCGCAAACCCCGGCTCCGCATCGGTCGGTACGCCGACTGGAGCTGTCCCTACCCAATCTGCGACAGTAACAAAAACACCGATTGTTCAATTGCCCGTTCCACAGGTTCCTGCCGCAACTACACGCGCGAGTCAGCTCGGATAGAGGTGTGATTATGTCAAAATGGTCGCACAAGGCAATGGGAACGACCTTTGATTTTCAAGTCAGATCGTTGGCAACGTCGACAGACTTCCTCGAAAGTGAAACTGCCAAAATAATAGAAGACCTGGAAGAATCGTGGACGAGATTCAAAAATACGTCAGAACTTTCCTTACTAAATCAGAATAAACTCGTAAAAAACCCAAGTAAAAGTTTTCTCAAAATCATAAGTTCTGCCTTTGGCGCTATGAATGCTACCAACGGTTGGTTTGATCCGCGGGTACATGATACATTGATCGCACTCGGTTACGATCGCAGTTTTCGGGAGATAAATGCGGAGATTTCATCAAGTAATGATCTCAGAAGTACTTCACCGACGACACCCAGGCCAACAAACCCAATCTATGACATTGACGACCAAATTCTAAGCTACTTTGGTTCTGCCCTGGATTTAGGAGGCATTGGCAAAGGTGCAGCCCTTGATGTGTTGACAGATTTCATGGGTAATAACTGTAATAGTAGTTTTCTTATTGATGCTGGTGGAGACATTACAACACAGATCCAAGACCCAGATGTTGAACCTTGGTTCATCGCGGTGGAAAACCCCAATTCAGACGAAGAAATATTCATTCTTATACGCGCATTATCCGCATCCATTGCTACCAGCTCGACGAAAATACGTAACTGGAAACTAAACGGGATTACGAAACACCATCTGATCGATCCATTCACGCAAGACACATCTAAATCTGATCTTGCCGCAGTGACGGTTATCGCAAATAACTCTATGTGGGCCGAAATTTATTCTAAGACACTATTTTTAAAAGGAGCAATTGCGGGACTGACTTATGCCAACGACAGGAATATTGCTGCACTTCTAATCCAACACTCTGGCGCGATCTATTACTCAGATCGATTTGCCCGGTATGTAGAAATCGTGGGAAGTGGCCAAAGCTCGACGCCAACAGCAGTTCATGCGAACTTGGATAAACATGCCTTAATACATTCAATTTTTACGTAAAACCCGCCGACATACTACCACACTCACCCGATACACATCTTTCAGCACCAAGGTAATTTACGATGAGATCTTTGCAGCGCACCACAGACAGTGCTAATCCTGATGCAGAGGACGATTCTCCATCTGTTATGTTCGCGGCACTCTCAGGAGTAACGTCGGTGGTAGCTGGATTCGCAATGGTTCATTACCTGGGTCGAAATACCACACCGTCACTTGCACCATGGGTAATTGCCCGCGGCACCGGGATATCTCTCATCGTGGTGAGCAGTGCTTTGGTGTCGGTAGGTTTATGGATCGCCCATCCTAAGCGCAATAAGAAAAAAGGCGTTGTCCATGTCATTACTTTGAATTCGATCCACAAAAGCTTAGCAGGGGTAGCCCTGGTGCTTTTGTTCTTGCATATCAGCTCAATCGCTAGTGACAAATTTGCGCACGTTGGGATAGTTGGTGCTTTGGTGCCATTTAAAAGCAGCTATCGTACGATTCCAGTTGCACTTGGCACAATTGCAACTTATCTTGTACTAGTTGTCGGGTTTACCGCATGGTTGAAATTTAGAGGTAAATTCGGGAACTGGAAGCAAATCCATAAAGTAGCCATTGTTGGGTATGGTTTATTACTAATTCACGGCATTCTAGCTGGATCCGATACAGTAATTATTGGATACCTTTACGCGGTAAGCGCAATAACAGTGACAACACTTTTAGCCACACGGTACCATTTCGATCGCCCTGGAACCAAAAAATCAGTGAGTCCAACCGATGCTTCAGGCCCCAGATAGGTCTTAATCAGTCTCATAAACCTAACTTCTGCCAACAAAGGTCTACGGTTGCAATTTTACGCTTGATCAAACATTTGACGCAGGTCGGCAGCGGTGTTTTCCGGATATAAATCGAGCATTGCCTCGTCGTACATTTTCTCAAAATAAGTCACGTCGCTCCTATATTGAATATCAGGGTTAGATCGTGCAACTATTCTAAGCAAGGGATTAAAACCGTTTTTTGCTCCAAAGTTGCCGCCCCCGGTTAGTGCAAAATTAAAGCTTGCTAGATTCCACTTTGAGTACGCGGACAAGACCAGCGCAATTCCTTCGGCTAACGCCTGTGTGGAGTCAAGGGAGATATCAATTAAATCCGTTGCGTCACCTACAATTGCCCAAACTTCCCGAAATCCTGAAGGAGCGTACGGTGCCAAGAAGTGCACTGAACCGATCGAAGCAATGTATCGAGCACCGTCTAATTCGGCCGCCACGAGGTCAGTAAGCAGACTTCGCCCCGTCTCTAAATGATGTGCCGCGCACCGATCGATTAGAGTAGCTTGTTTGGCTAAGGGTACATAATCGTGCGACGATTGCATATGCGGATGCACTAACGAACTACCGGAAGGCCATAGATAGTTGGCGTTTACGGAGCTGTACTGCACTTCTTGGTCAAATGTTCGCACGAATCGAGCATGCACTAGCATCGCACTCAGAACATCAAAGATTATTTCCGGGCTAAACTCATCTATTCCAATGAAGTGTCGGGTCGTGTCGTAAACTCCTACCGCGGAATAACTTGAATAGGCCATTACGTTTGGCACGACGAGCGATTTTCCAAATCGAATCTTGCCTGTAGGAACAATTTCATCGGGGAATGGAAAGGTTACCAAGTCCACATTTTCCGGACAAAAGGGACAAAACCCTATCGATGAATTCAGTTCGCTCGTGTCAGGTTTAGTTTCAGGCATAAGCTTAGACGACTCAATAAAGCGTGCACGCGATCCAAATATAGGGTCGATTCTTTGGACTAAAGGAACTTCTACAAATTTACCGCCATCGCCAACATCGGGTACCCGAGCCACAAGCTCGGACTCTGTAAAAGAAATCCCATTTCTTATTGTCTTGACCACCTAAATTCCTTCCAGCACTCATCATCCATTAAATTCGATTTCATTATCGCATAATCCTACGGAGAAGCCATACAAAAACAGCGCTCTTGGCCATCTTGCTTTAGGCAAATGTCTTGCGTCGGGTATTGTAAGCTCTCTTTTCGACGAGCAAAAGCTCTCAGCATATCGCACTAAGCAAATTCTCGTTGACCGTGAGGCGCTTCGTGCGCGTTGTCGATTACCAAAAGATTTCTTTTTGGCAGTCCATGGATATGTGCATCACTCATGGCGGATACGCCAGCGCTCTGTCACTGCTTACCAGCTGATAATGTCGGATTCGCAGTCGTGAAACTCGACCATACCTCAATCCAATCACCTGTTGTTTGTGTGGTCAATAATTGCGATTCGACAAATTCATTGCCCCTAGTCCATTCAGGTGTCGGGTGTTGCCCTACAGCAATTAATTCTTGGCACAACAATCAATCCGCTCGAAGGTGACAAAAAATAATGCACCCTGCCGATTACAGATTCTCTTTACGTAATTGACCCACGCAAAATCTTTGAGAAGTTGACACAAGCAAATACGCCACAATAATCAAGCAAAGGTTGTAGCAGATGCGTGTGGCTAAAAAGTATTTCAGCAGTGGGAGCATGAATGTCTGACACGAACTCGGGAACTCAGGGTCGCCGCGCTGGGCATCGCTGGCGTTAGTGATGCTTATTTGTGAATCAATTGACCTTACGCTGACCCACGACAACATAGTGGATCCACCCTAAGCAAAATACAGCCTCAAAAATGTCTTCGCCCGATAGCATAAAAGGCGGTGATGACCACAAGCACGCAATTCTCACGGTTGCCAAAGCGCAGTTCGCAATGGTCGTTGACTCTTGTACCCTTTTATCTCGATCATTTATCGAAGCCATTCCCGACAAATATAACCGAACTCGCTGTCTCGGCACGGCGGCTCTCATTATGTCCCGGGTAACAGCTCACAAAGTCCCGCTAAGAGTCTATTGCGAAACACCGGGGTAAATCTTCACCAGTTACATACCATGTAAACTAGGAAACACACGCATTTCGAATCGCCACGACACGAAAAATCACAATTTGCATAATCAATAACTCATTTGTCTAAATCAAAAACAAATAGTGAAGTTATTTATTGCGTTTTTGGATCAAATAGAAGTGATATCCTCTGGTTATGGAGCGCATTGAATTAGTTTTTGATCTTGGTCCACAGTTATCTCCTCGCCAACTTGCGAGTTACATTTCGAGCATTGCTGATTTGACTGATCTAGCGCTCGAATGGGCGTACATCTCACAGGACGATTACATTCAAGACCAGACTTTACAAGTGATCGAGGTCTCCGGACAATTTGCCACCGAACCTATAGCTTACAATAAGATACCACTTTTCCCTGAAGCCCGAAACGTTGGAGGTGAAAGGCAAGCAGAAAGAGTTTTTGTCAGCAACAACTCCTGGGTTAGCGAACACGAGTCTTTAGAGCCTTTGGTAATAACTATCGAATCAGCTACGTACGAAAATCCAATCACTCTGATCATTTTAGGCGCAGCGTTAGTACTAAAAGAGCTTCGAAAACTTCTCAAACTTCTGCAAACCTGGGAAGCAACAAAACGAATCGAGAATGCCAAAGCAAGCCAACAAGAGTACAAGGCATCGATAATTCAAGCTGCACTTCAGGCCATACGCGAAAACCCAGACACGATACTAACAAAAGAAATGCTTACGCGTTTGCTATCTGCGAATCTTAGCTCTATGGGGGAACTCGCAAGCAAAGTGTCGCCTTGAAAGTCGATTAGCTTTTTTCATTATGTGCTAAACCATTAATATATGACCCCGGATTCACAACACCAGTGTCAGAATCTCCCACGTACTAATTCGTTAGCTTCGATTATGGCGCTAAAGCAACTATCTTTATCTTAAAAAGCTGATGCAGGATATTTTGTAGTTGTTCTGCTGTCAGTGCCCCCACTTCGCGCCCCACTACATTTCCGTTCGGCCCGATAAATATAGTCACCGGTAGCCCGAACACACCAAACTTTGACCCAAGTGTTGAGTTGGGATCATAAGCCACCGGATACGTGACCCCTGTTCTTGCGAGAAAAGTAGTAGCTGGTTGGCGTTGGTCAGCCGTATTTATTCCGACAAATTGCACCAAAGCGCCTTCAACCTTGCTTACGTTTTCCAATGCCGGCATTTCGCTTTGACACGGAACACACCACGAGGCCCAAAAATTAAGTACTAGTGGCTTACCTGTAAATTGATCAGACGACAACTGAGCAGTTTGCGACAAGCCATCGAGTTTTGGCAGCACCCAATGAGGTTCGCTAACGCCCGATACCGTGGAAAATCCACTCTGTATGGCAGTCTGCTTGGCAGTTCCCGTTTGAGAGGAACTTTGCTTGTCGATAGCTTGAATAATAGCTAAGGCTGTAAGTATGCCGACAACCAGCGAAATAACAACTACAAAAACGCGAGTTTTCTTATCCGCAGAGGGTGCCAACACTAAACCGTAATCTTTTTTACATAGGTAGCGATGCCTTGCCCCCACTGGGTTAACGTCGGTTGTGGAAGGTAACCAACTCCACTTTTGGTTTGATCAACGGTTGGGCTCGCAAGGTAGCGTTCCTGACCTTTTGAATTGACAAAGTAAAAGTAATCAGCGTGAATAATATTGTTTGGATCATTATTCTTTGGCACTATTACTGTAATACCGTACTCCTGAGCAATTTGTAACAGTTCCTGACTTGGACCCGTCAAAAAGTACCAGTTTTGCATATTGGTTAGACCGTGCAACTGATCAAATGCAACAACATCGGCTACCGAGTTCGCTAACGGATTTATGTTCACCGCCACGAAATCTACTTTGTTACCTAAACTCCCAAGATCTTTTTGCGCAAGCTGAAACTCTTGAGTAACCACCGGACACACTGTCGTACAACGGGAATCCATAAAGGCCAAAATAACTGTGTGACCCCGAAACTGCGAAAGAGAAATTGGCGCACCGAACTGATCCGTAAGCTTAAAGGTTGGAGCATACCTAAGAGGCATATCGGAAAGTCCCATTAACCGACGCAACGGACTGATGGATGAATCAGAGCCATACTGCACAATAGGTGAGGTTTTAGGCTTGGCAAGGAAATAAATCGCCAAAACCAACAACATTGCGACCAGAAAAGAGAAACCAGCTAACCAAATCCAAGAGCGGTTTTTCCTTGTCACATTAGCATTATCTCGCAATAAGGTTCGTTCCGGCGCGGCTCGCATGCTTATCCCTTCAATCAAATCTAAAGACCTGGTATCAAATCTTTCGTCTTGAACAAAAGCCAGCTTACCAGAAAAGCCAAACAAAAGTTCTTCGCCCAGACCTGAACCCAGGCCCAATAAAGCGCTTTTCAATGGGTGCTCGCACGAAGACTAGGGTAACCAACGTTGCCACGTAATAAGGGATAAAAAGCTTAAATTTACCGAATTTCTCAACAATCAGTGCCTAAAGCCGCTTACTTTGTAGTTATGTCGCTGCAAGATATCCAAGACCCACAAACGTTGCGCCGACTACTTGATGCAGTTCTTTTAATTGAAAAAGATCTGTCATTGCACAAGATACTTGAAGCTCTCGTGGCCGAAAGCTGTGGACTCGTATCGGCAAAGTACGGCGCACTCGGAGTTCTCGATAATGACACCGACACACTTTCTGACTTCATCACATATGGCATGTCACCCGCACAAGTGGAGTCGGTTGGGCAGCACCCTACCGGTAAAGGTCTTTTAGGGCATTTAATTATTGATCCGTCACCACTTCGACTTGCCGACATTGAATCACACCCAAAAAGCATAGGATTTCCCAAATTCCACCCACGGATGAAATCGTTTCTCGGCATACCTGTGGCCGTCGGGGGGAAAATCTTTGGGAATCTCTACCTAACCGACAAGTTAGACGGCACAGAATTCACGGTGATCGACGAAATAGCGCTTAGTTATCTCGCCACCGCTGCTGCAATCGCGATCGAAAATTCACGCCTGCATGACCAGGTGGCGCTTTATGCTACTCAAAAAGATCGAGAACGTATTGCTCGGGAGCTGCATGACGAAATTATCCAACGTCTCTTCGCGATCGGACTGACAATGCAATCGACGTTGCGCATGATCGAAGACGTCGAGGTCGGAAATACGATTCAAAGCGCGATCGACGATCTCGACAATGCCATCAAAACCATTCGAACGACTATCTTTGCGCTGGAACTCTCACCTGAAAAAACAATATCTGGTTTTCGTTCACAAGTCTTCTCCCTGGTCACCGAAATGCAATCCGCTCTCGGCTTGGGCGTGTCTACGACATTCGATGGCTTAGTGGATTCAAAAGTAACAGGGGATCTCGCGCTCAATGCCATGTCGGTGATTAGAGAAGGCTTGTCCAACATAGCCAAACATACTAAATCAAGAACTGCCACTCTTGATATCACTGTAACCGATACCTTTAGCATCATCATTGAGGACAATGGCATCCATAG
Source organism: Actinomycetes bacterium (assembly GCA_021785005.1). Taxonomy (GTDB): domain Bacteria; phylum Actinomycetota; class Acidimicrobiia; order Acidimicrobiales; family Acidimicrobiaceae; genus Acidithrix. The sequence goes on along the minus strand of JAJYGT010000105.1, from coordinate 11,779 downwards.
AAGTGCTAGCCCCAATTCAACATCGCGCGGATTGCGCAATATGGCAGATCGAGCCGATGTGCTTGGCGGACACTTCAAATTTGGACCGGCCAAGCGATTAAAGGGCAGTCGACTTGAATGGAGCGTACCGCTTTGACATCAAATTTCAAAAAATCTTCGTGCTTCGCTGCGCAGCTGGAGCAAGCGAGAAACACATCGACCAAATTTCATAGAATAGGCACCGTTTAGGAGTTCACTTGAAAAAACATTATGAACTTCAATGCCAAGCGTTACGAATGGAACCTCCATTTCGTAGGCCCGATCTACTAAGACAACGAAACGAAGTGCCTCAAACAAAAAAGACATCGGCCGTTCAACAACCACCACAATTGCATCCAAAGTGCGGATCAGCTTGTGATACATCACCGGATGCATTGTAGATAAGTATCCTGCGAGTTCAGAAATATAGTCGAAAGTTACGCGACTAGTAGCGTTGGAAATGTTCTCCACAAAATCACTATCGCTTTTACCCAACTGACTTAAATTATCTGTTGAAACTCTATGATCCATACCATCCAGCGCCAAGATATCGAAACGATCTGCAAGACCTTGGATCTCTCGCAAAAAATCACCGGAGGAAAATCGTCCCGCTCCCAATCTCTCCGGTAAAGTATTGGACGTAACTGCTATCGAAACTCCACATTCGAATAGTTTGGATACAAGTGTAGAAATTAACACGGTTTCGCCAGGATCATCCAACTCGAACTCATCAATCGCCAAAAACGATAAATGCTCCAAGCCGTCCACAGTTGCGTCAAGACCCAATACCCCTACGATATTTACCAAGTTGACAAAACTCGTAAAGGCCTTCGCCACGGATACCGCGTCCCATATCGCCGACAATATGTGAGTCTTGCCAACGCCAAAACTACCGTCGATGTAGAGTCCTTTTTGGGAAGTGTTTGAAAGTTTGGCATGGTGCGGTAAATGCCACCGATGAGATTCAGGCTTCGCAGTGCCGTACTCACTCACTTCGAACGCAAATGACATCGCGCGCAGTTTGGCGTGTACTTGACTCGGGAACAGTGGGTCCGGCACAAAACTATCAAATGTATTAGCCGCAAACCGTTTGGGTGGGAAATGCAGGTCAAGCAAATCGCCAACATCAAACGAAACGGGTATTGATACTATTGACTCGAGAATTTGAAAACCCTTCGAATGCGACTTGGAGGCGCAATTTACACTGCGCACAGCCAATCCCAAACCTCTTACGCAACAACAGCTACAGTAAAACCTAATGAGATTGAATCGAATAACCTAATTGAAGGCCACAAAATGAATGTACTTTTCCCTACCAATAGTACCTCGGCTACCCTCGCCGAAATATACATGATCAAGCCGAACGCGCCTCCGACTTGGCGCTCCAACATGGTAACGAGCCTAAACGGGGCGATCGAAATCAACGGCGTATCGAAAGCCCTGTCAAGCAATTTAGACCGTGAAGCGTTTTGGATAATTCGCGCATTTGCAGATGGCATCGTCATCGGTTCAAATACGGCGATAAAAGAGGGTTACACTTCCCTGCCATCCATGTCTGAAAATCTACTCAAACTCAGACGATCGCGAACAGCACCTGAATTAATTGTCGTCACCAATGAACCTGGCAAGCTAAAAAACTCAAACCTAGTTAATTCAGACAGCCAGGTAATTATTGTCACCTCCAAAATCGCAAAAGCCGACGCGGTGGCTCTCGCAAAATCGTTCAAGCACGAACCACATATTTGGGCGATTGGTGATCAACATACTGACTTACCAGAAATAAAAAGGGAGCTAGCGTTTAACGATATTCGACATGTCGTTTTAGAAGGAGGTCCCAGTTTTCTTGGCGGTTGCATAGAAAACAAAGTTGTTGACGAAATTGCCTTATCAGTTTCACCCATCCTTGCGCCAAATCACTTCTACGGTTTTTTAGGAGAAGCAACCTCCATACCAGTTACCAAATTAGAAATGAAATCTTTGGTTGAGGAAAAAGGAAACTTGCTCATTTTGTTTAAGATTGTTAATTAGTCTTTGGAATACAAGACGGCACTCATGGTTACTAGCTTTATCCAGGTGACTAAAACGTTGTTTTGCCCGGATCCAAAAACCACAATCTAGAACTTCTATTTCTGATTTAAGAATATCGCAGATTTTATGAACAAACCCAACCCGAAGCTTTTGCTAGCCGATACCCATACGCAGCCATGGTCTTTTTATCCCGACCAGTACACAACCAAGACCCTTGCATGGTTACAGGATTTAGTCTGTGGCAATCGAATGGACGGGAATCAAACTCCCGTCCGGCATAACATAGGCCACGCCTAAAACTGCATACGTACTCGAACGCAGAGCAAAAGCGCTCGGAAATCCGCCCGGGTTACTAGTTCCAAAGACGTTCACAGACGTCTTCGATCCCGACAATGCAAGTCCCGCTTGGCCATCAATTCCGTCTGCCCCGACCAATGGTCGCGTCCCATTGTAAAAGTTGCGAACAAAAAGACCCGGGCTTCCATTACTCCTTGATTCGTAAACCACGGCGATTTTGCCAAGCATCGATTGGACGGGATTGGCAAATAGTACCGAAAGCCAACTTGGCCAACTAGTGCCATTGCCCGCCTCAGGGAAATAGCCAGTTGTCGGGCCCGAATCGGAACCCGACAAGGTCACTACCGGCAGAACCAAACCTGAATCTCTAACGGTCAGTGAAAAAAATGTACCAACCGGTATGGATGTAATAGATTTGAGCGGAATTGATAATGAACTTTGAGCCGGCACTTGCTCGACGAATGACGACGTGGCGTCGTCTGACTTTGTCTCCTCAGTCGTACTGGTAGTAGAAACCACGTTTAGCTCTTGAAGCTGAACGGTCACTTTAACCTCGTTAGTCGAATAATTGTAAAGGTCAAGGTTCACGCTTTGATTGATTGACTGACCAAGCAAAGGAAACGTGTACGCGTTAAAAATCTCCGGAGATATTACTACCGGCGCTACCCCTGTAGCCTTAGAATCGGATCTTAGCTCTATTCCCCCAGGAACGACTCGACCAACTCGGGTTTGAATACTAACACCAATAGAACTTTGGTTTTGAAGCCAATTCGCTATATCAATAGATATCGATTGCCTTCCGGCCAGTACCAACGCTTGCAAGGGGGCAGGGGAAGATATCCCATCGGTTGAAATCAAGTTAATATCGACGATGCTGTCAGAGGGAAACGGATTAAACAGCGAAATGACTCCGTCAGAAGATCCAAGTGTAGAAATTGCTTGCAAAGTCCAAGTAGGTCCAGGTGACGGTTGGCAAAATCCTTGCGAATTCGTCGACTGCCCCGTGATTTCGTACGCTGCAAAATCTCCACCGCCTGAAAATTCAATCGACACCCCCACGGCCCCTGAACTCGAGCTTGGCAAAGCAATCGTGTCGATTACTCCAGGCGAAAGAATGCGCTTTTGAAGCGTCCGCAGACCAACAGATGACGATATTGCTACAGATGCAGTTTGCTTAAACTTTGACCCATTCGCAAGTTTTATGCCCACAGATACCCCGGGCAAACTCGTCAGGCTAGGAACCGAACAGTACCACGTTGAAGAGTCCGAAGCAATTGGCGAAATGCTAAAGGATGGCGAAAATGAACTAGTCGTTTGAGAAAGCGAAAATATCGGACCGACAGCAAGCGAACCAAGCAACGTCAATGCCAAAGCGCCACCGATAATACCCCGGATCAAACTCTGGTTACGATGATGTTTGGACGTGGGCACTGCGGCGCTCTCAGGTGCTAAGTTTGTATTTGTCATGTTTCGCTTGTTAGCCTTTTCTATGACCCTGTCTTCAATCTCACGCCAGACACCGAATCACCGTGTGCACGCGTCGTTTCATGCTCCGCTCGCTTTTGATCACGCTCGGTACTAAAGGTTATTCTCACACGGGTTATCGCGCTAGTACTGGTGTAAGCTCCAAAAAATGCCAAATCAATTACCACTAGCCATGCTAAAGCTTCAACGATTCCGAGCAAAAGAGCCCAGTGGAGCTGATCTTGGGTGGGAGAGGGCAGTTTTACAATAGGAAGATTGTGCACCTGATACCCTGTAACGCTTGGATCAGTTAAAACCTGGCCCAGATCAACCTGGCGCGAAAGAGCAAGAGTAACTTTTGCCACCGCTGAATTCACACCGAATTGAGGATAAATCAGGTTGCTCACGCCCGATGATGCCATATACGCTCCAAGATGAGTGGTTTCTAGAGCTGCTACACGCTCTAGGCCAGCGTAAATCGTGCCGTACGGTCCTAAATGTATCGGAGTATAGATATTTTCAAAACTAACGTTTTGCCCGCTAGTAACAGCGAATTCTACGCCGTAATCAAACCACCACGATCCAGCAGGTATCGAAGACGGCGACCCAATCCAAAGTACTTTATCTGCCCGTTGAGAAGAGGTATTAACCCAGCCTAGCGCCTGTTCAAACCCTACCGCTGGCAAACCAAAGCGACCAGAAATGACGGGGCCACCAATTCCTAGAGTCGCTACTAGAATTCCAAGTAGCATAAAGACGCCGAGAATTTGTCGATAACCAAAGTTAACCCGCGTCAAATCCCTATACATCGCGTCGACTGCAGTAGCCGCAGAGAATCCTACAAATGCTGCCATTAGCGGGGCAAAGTATATGAGTGGTAGCGGATCAGATCTAAGAAGTCCTGAATTTGAAGCGGCCATAACCACTGCAATTACAACTGCTGAAATCATCGAAATCTCTGCACGACGATGTCGGCTCCCTCGACAAATAAATGGAGCAGCAATAATTGCTCCATACAAAAAGAGAGCCACTATGTTGGTTACGCCAGATAGGGACATTCCAAAATCGAAAAGGTGTAAAACATCTAGCTTCGCAGGCGGACTTGCTCCAAAAAGCGAAGCTGAAGTGGCGCGCGGACTCAGATACCCCAAAAACCAAGTCGCATTGAGCGCAAGTCCCGCCAGGCCCACCAGCAAGTGAAACTGCAGCATCGGAACAATTCCATGATGTGTCTCTTTTCGAACAAACAAAAATGCAACAAAGTTCCCAATTACCATCAATGCATAAAGGGCGATAAACCCGGGCGCAATAGAAGTTGCCAACGCTAATATAAACGCACCGCGTGCCATTGATCGCAGCTCGAACTTACCCCCTTTTGCTGCATTATCGGTAAAGTCAATTGTGATCCCCAGCAACCATGGAACAAATGCGAAGGTGACAACACCAAACAGCGATCCAAGTGAAAATGCCCCCGTCAAAGCGCCGCTGGCAACGTATGCCACAAGTGCAATTGACTGTGATAATGGATTTTTGTACCTCGCTCCAAGGCGATACGCGCCAATTGCACCTGTCACAATGAGTGCGATTAAAAATAGGTGATAAAAAAGTGAGGTGGCACTAAAAAATACAGTTCCCAACGTGCCTAGCCAAAGATAGCTGGCAGGAACGGAGGTCGCGACGGGCATAGACGGTGAAAGTGAACCAGAAAAAAAGTCCGACAAAAGACTTGTGCCGCGCGGAAAGAGGCCAAATTGTCCATATACCGGCAAGGTGCCAAAAAGAACGTGTCTCCCGGCGAGCAATAAATATATAACCACGCCTGTTTGCAAAATGCGTGCGAGTCGACGCTGGACGTAACGCGTTGCCAGAGAGGTCGGATCGACTTCTTCTTCTTCAATGAGCTTCTTTTCAACCAAGGCTCCACGATCAATCCTTCGCGCCCGTTCCACTTCGTAACGAACCTGAGCCCGGGTATTTCTTTGATGTGCGTAAATGGATGCGACACGTGCCGATCCCTTAGCCAACTTGGCCGAAAGTTCCTGTTGCTCCAAAATTCGACTTTGAGTCCCCGAAACTCTCCTGGCGTTGAGCTTTGGCGTCTTTTTTGATCCTTCGCGAAGCGCAGCAAGAATCGCCTGCGCCGTCTTCAAGCGTCCAGTGCTGGCAAAATAGGCAGCCTCAATAAGTGCAATTATCCACAATTGCAATGAGGAGACCCTTCGTGTAAATCCGGATGAATTGGCTGCAATGCAGCGCATTTGATTTGCGCGAATATATCTTGTACGCTCGGCTCGTCCGAGCCTACGTCTGATAGTCTCGTCGTGGGAAACCAGGTAGTCCAACTCGGGACCGTTGACCAACACGCCCATATGTCTAATTGAAGCGTATGATGCAGCTACTACACGAGCACCGGCTTGCTGAGCGCGAAAACAAAGTTCGACATCTTCCCCAAAGAGAAACATCTCATCGTTGAGGCCTCCAAGGGCTTCAAATAAGTCATACCTCACCAGCATCGCAGCGCTTGACGCCGCAAACACTTCCTCTACGATTGCAAATTGGTCTTGGTCGAGATCACCGACATCAACGCGCGATCGAACCGCAGCGGTCCGATCTACGTCAAATCCCAAAGACGTTACGCGATCTGGATACGCCCACGCTACGAGCTTGGGCGCAACTATTGACGCGTTCATTCGCAACGCATCTTCGACCATAACCGAAATTGCGTCAGATTTGAGCGCGACGTCATCGTGGCAAATCATCAAATACACGGCTGAATGAATATTTTTTGTAGCTTCATTTACTGCTGCTGCAAAGCCTAAATTCTCTTCGTTTCTTACCAAAAACGCATTAGGGGCAACGGATGCAACTCTAGTTTTTAGCGGGATCTCTGACCCATTATCGACCACAAGCAGGGATAAATTCGGATAATCGGATACAACAAGCGAAGTGAGCGACTCTTCAAGCCAATCACCTGGATTATTGGCAATCATGATTACTACAACTAAAGGAGGAACAGCCATACCGACCTTCTTAGGCTAGCTTGAACCTTTGCGAGATCGCTACGGTATCAGCAAACTAAAATTACCTACGCGTGCTCCATAGCCAACACACCCTAGTAAAAGTAGGATAGTTTCGCGAAAAAAGTCTATAAAATTGATAGGAACAACTTCAAGATTTTGTACATAGAGATTGGAATAACTACACGAAGTTGCGTAAACCAACTCAGAATCATTCGACTAAGCGAGAGAAATGCCGAAGCGACCACCACGAAATGAGTTAAAAGAACTAAGTTACGTCGCTGTAGGATTTTTAATTCTTGGCGTTCAGCGTTTCATGGTTGTTAAAAACGATTTCGAAAAACAGACTAAACGAGCTCTAGTTGATCTCGCCAAAATTTCAGAACATCTGACAAAGTAGCAGCGAGATCAAATTTTGGAACAAAATTTATTGACTCCGCAATTTTCGTATTGTCGCCCACCAGGTACTCAACTTCGATTGGCCTGACCAAATCTGGATTTACCTGGAGCCGCAACGGATACCCTGAAATCTCGATCATCGTCTCAACTAGTTTGCGAACTATAGTTCCTTTGCCTGAACAAACGTTATAGATCTCGCCAGGATTACTTCGCTCCGCAAGATCGACATAGGCTCCAACCACGTCTCTAACGTCGAGAAAATCTCTTACCGCATCAAGATTTCCCACATCTATAGTGTCTACGTTGGCACGCTGAGCGGTGACAATCCGCTTAGCTATGGCCGGCACCAGAAACTTATCTAACTGATTCGGGCCAATGTGGTTAAAAGGACGGGCTACGACAGCATGAAAATCATACGCTCGACTATATTGCATCACAAAGCTCTCAGCCGCTAGCTTCGAAGCAGCATAAGGGGACAGTGGATTCGCTTGAGTGCTTTCGCTGATCGGTCTGGGGGTGTCGCTTTTCCCGTAAACTTCAGCGGACGAAACGAAAACGAATTTACCTTGAAATTTAGCGTCTGAAAGCATTTTGAGAAGGTTAACCGTACCGCCAATGTTTACCTCAACATAACGAGACGGACTTTGCCAACTCATGCCGACATGACTTAGGGCGGCCAGATGAAATACCGTCACAGAATCACCAGATCCATTGGCCAAGAATGGAGTGATGTGGGATTCCACCTGGTCGGGTTGTGTCAAGTCGCATTTATGATCAAGTACAGCAACTGAATAAAGTCGCGACTCAAGCTCAGACTTTAAATATGGCCCAACAAATCCTGAACCACCGGTAATCAACGCTCGCAAATTCTCCTCCGCTGCATTAGGTACCTAAGATTCTACGGTAGAGGTTGGCGTGTTTTACAGCTGATGCGTCCCAAGTGTAATTAGATGCGATCAATGGCCCTCTTTCACGCAGGTTCGACGTTCTCACGTTGTCATAAATTGCCACATTCATGGCTTGCGCAATTGCGTCTAACGATAATGGATCGACTAAGAGCGCCGCATCACCAACATACTCAGTCATTGCAGACGCCTGGGAGGTAATAAGAACAGCACCTTGTGAAATAGCTTCCAGGGCTGGAAACCCAAATCCCTCTTCCAACGAAGGATACAGAGTTGCTATGCAATTACGATACAGCGCTCCTAGTACCTGGTCGTCAACGTAACCGAGAACTGCAACTTTGCCTTGATCAATCAGCGCACGAGCTTTCTCGTCTGCCAAGGCTTGGTCTCCCCAACCTTTCATGCCGACTACCACTAAAATTATGTCCTTGGGATCCATAAGGTAAAAGGCATGAAGAATTCGTAGCAAATTCTTTCGAGGCTCTAAGGTACCGCAAAATAAAAAATATCGCTGGTCCACCCCTAGTTGAGATAGTGTTTCATGGTCGTTCAAGCTATTCGCAAAACGTCCAGGATCTACTCCGTATGCAATTATCTCAGTCTGGCCTTTGGGATCAAAATGACGCAAAAATCCCGTTCTGGTCGCTTCTGACGGGAAAATCAAAGCATCAGCCCTTTTCGCTGAGCGAGCCATCGCATTCCTAAAGAATATTACTTTTGAGCGCTCATGCCATTCGGGATGTTCCAAAAGAGTTGCATCTTGGATCGTAGTGACTACTTTTCCGTGGAAATTACCTGGAGAAGTGTAGTGAACACCGTGATGCAGTTGCACGCCCTCTCGATCCAGTGCATGCCCTAAACCCAGCAATTCATACGCTAAGCGCGCTGCCCGAGAATCAGGGACTACTCCGAGCAACACAGTCCCAGGAACCAAGCTCTGCATGCGAGAAATATCTCCTTTACGAACAACGCAGGTGAGATCCAAACCAGTTGTGCTTTCCTTATTGGTCAACGCATTAACAATCTCAAGTGCGTAGCGCCCCACGCCAGTTATATTCCTTGGTATTGCACTTAAATCAATACTCACCCGCAATTTAAAATCCCCTCGCGACCATCAAGTTGTTGAATTCCCCTTAAATCAAATCTCACGGGTTACCAAATCTTCAAATATCTTGTGTGCGGTATTTTTCCATGTCATTTGATTAGCGAAATCTAAACCTTGTACCACCAGTTCTGCAGAATGCACGCTACTGGACAAGACTTCGTCAATTCCACGTGCGATATCAGTGACCGAAGTTGGATCCACAATAATCGCGTAGCCATGAGAAGTAGAGGGCATGGGCGACGCGACAACTGGAACCGAGCGAGCCATTGCCTCTAGAGGTGGCAGGCCAAAGCCTTCGTACAACGGAACATATACCAAAGCCGCTGACATTGACAAAAGTCCCGCCAAAAGTTCATCTGTGACTTTGCCGGTAAAAATGATGCCGTCGCGGGGCAAAAGATTTTCACCCCAGCCATCAGGGCCAACCACGAGCAGTTGGATTTCACTACGCGAAGCCAACCTATAGTGGGTGAAAGCTTCGAACACTCTTGGCAAATTCTTTCTAGGTTCGAGGGTCCCAATTGAAATTAAGAATGGTTTATCAACACCATGTTGAGCCAATAACTTAGCTGCCGCCAAGAAATCAGGCTCAGCGATGTGGTCTGCGCCTGGCGGAGCTAAACAAATTAGTTCGCGGTCAAATCCGACTTCTATGAGTTCTGAAACCGTCTGCTCTGAGATGGCGATTACGAATGAACCGCTTTGTTGGATAGCTCTTAGGCGCGCCTCATGCCAATTAACGCCTCGTGCAGTCATGGTCTGTGGATATCGACGACAACTAAGGTCATAGATCGCAAATGCATTACGTACTTTACCTTTAGGAATCGGGCCGGCCATGGAAAAACTCAGCTGAATACGTTTGGCCGAAGGTGACATAATCAATTTGTGATCCCACAGAGGTATGAGGTACCTGCTTGGCAACCAAGCGTATGATACGGGAACTCCAAAGGCCTCAAAAGGGTCGAGTTTACCAGTTTTTCGAGATCCATAAATTTCCACTGAAATTGATTGGGTCTCGCAAAGTTGCACTAATTCACTCACCACATGTCTGGTGTATACCCCAATCCCACCGGGAACCCTAGCGTGAAGCTGCTCGGGCACAATTAGAACATCCGGGTGCATTAGTTCAAACTCATGAATTAAGAGCCGCTCTGTAAAGCGACACCAAGCCTTTAGCGCACTTCTGCCACGAAAACTGCTCAGCGCGAGCCAAACCTCGCGTTATGTAATCTTGCCGGATCATTTCATTGTCTAACAGATCTCTAAGTGCACTTGCTATTGCTTGTCTATCACCTACATCGACCATCATAGCTGCATCTGCGAGTACCTCTGGAAGCGATCCTGCTCGAGTAGCGATTACCGGGGTAGCCAGTTGCATGGCCTGTAATGGCGGAAGGCCAAAGCCTTCGTAAAGCGACGGATACGCAAAAGCAATGGCATTCGCTAGCAAGCTCCTGCGCGTTAGTTCATCTATATACCCGGGACGAATAATCCGATTTCCCAAGCCGGTTTTCGCTACCTCGATATCAAGTTGTTCCGCGCCCCATCCCCTTTTACCAGCGATAACTAGTTGCAAATCGTCAAACTCAAACGCTATGTCTGAAAAAGCTTTTACCAAAGTGACAAAATCTTTTCGTGGCTCAATTGTTCCAAGACCAAGAATAAAACGTCCATTCGGAACTATTTTCTGATACGCAATATCGGTCTCACCCGACACGTCAATTGAGACCGAACCTGTCGGAATCCCATGGTAAATGCTGACAACTTTCGCATCGTCTACATCAAAGTGCTCCCGAACTTGATTCGCAATAAATTCGCTCGGAGTATGCACGAATGCCCCAGTGTTTATAGCCCGCTGAATTAGGCGAGGAAACACCAGGGTGGAAGGATCCGCAGCTTCTGGATACAAAAGTGGCGTCAAGTCGTGGACCGTAACCACTCGTTTGGCACTTAGGCTTGGCGGCACTACGAAATTAGAACCGTGGACGATATCTGTTCGCCCTAGAAACAGCTCAATAGGCGGAAAATTAATTTTCGACCAAATCATGTGAAGTGGTCGCGCGGGCATTGGTAACTGCCAACCCTCGGGAACATTTCCCAGTTCAAAGACGAGGTTCTTGCGATTTCTCCAAGTGATCGCAAAAGGATTGATCTCGACTTCGTCCAAAGAGAACATTGCCTGCAACACAGCAAAACAAAATTCCCCCACGCCAGTTCTTGGACCCAGCAAGGGAGTCGCTTCAAATGCGACCTTCATGTGCACCAGCCTTAACATTCAAGGTAAGAGCCAGTGTTACATCTACCACAACTAACCCAAAGGACTTATGCAAGCAATCTTCCTATGCCTAACCCTGACTAACTTCGTCGTCTAATCTAACTGACTTAGAAATTAAACAGCACAGTAGCCAGCATCGGCATCCCCGCTGGACCAAATAGAACACCATTCTTGATATCCTGGAAAGTTTCGTACAACAATATTTCCAACGACGTAACAATCCAAGACCACCACGCACTCGAATGGAGATGTACTGTAGCAGTAGCATGAC
>JAJYGT010000059.1 GCA_021785005.1 Actinomycetes bacterium | reverse complement strand
TTCTCGATCAACTTCTTTTGCACCTGCGGTGTCTTGATATTCTTAGTCTGAAACAATGAATCAAAAGTGTAACTATTTTTCGGCCAAAAGTACAAGTCAAGCTACTAAAATTCAACTAAATTACCACTAAAGAAGTCGAGATATCGTCTATACACCGCGAATTATCGATAGTGTGCTGCGTAAAAGGCTTGAATCTACAGGTGCCGTTCTAATCGAAGGACCGAAAGCTTGTGGCAAAACGGAAACCTCTCTTCAATTCGCTTAGAGCGCCGTGATGCTCGATATTGATGTCCAAGCCAAACATGCGGTGACAATTGATCCAGCATTGATCCTGGAAGGATCAACCCCAAGGCTTCTTGATGAATGGCAAGAATATCCAATCCTTTGGAACGTAGTATGCAGAGCAGTTGATCATCGTAATGCAAATGGTCAATTTATACTTACTGGCTCCTCAGTTCCTAATGACGATGCGAGCCGCCACAGTGGCGCGGGCCGATTTTCCATAATAAAAATGCGCCCGATGACGATTTTCGAGCTAGGTCACTCTAACGGATCAATCTCTCTTTCTAGGATCATGAACGGTGAACCCCCAAGGGCTATCGGCCAGGATTTGACAATCGACCGACTAGCTGAAATTATATCAATTGGGGGATGGCCAAGACATCTCGGACTTAACTCGCTCGTGGCAGAGCGTTCAGCACGTGACTACCTAGAAAATATCTCTTATATCGATGTTGCGCGTGTTGCAGGTGGACATCGGAATCCCAAACGCGTTAACCACCTCATACAATCTGGCACGAAATGTAGCAACAGAAGTAAGCGCTTCAGTTTTAGCCTCGGACACAGGCGGAGACTCTGGTCCAGTAGCTCACGCTACACTTCTCGACTACCTCGCCGTCCTTGAGAGGCCCATGATTATTGAGGATCAGCCAGCATGGTCTCCGCATCTCCGTTCGCGTACAACACTGCGTCGTTCACCGAAGCGCCATTTCGTAGACCCGTCCCTTGCCGTCGCCAAAGATATGCAATTCTCATGACCGCAAATGTGCAGTTTTCAATGGCCATTGACAAGTGCTTCCGCACTTACAAAAGACTTAAAAACATTGGGCCTTTTATTCGAATCACTCGTCATGCGTTATTTGCGTGTGCTTTCTCAACCTCTCGATGGTGAGGTCTTTCATTACAGAGACAAAAGCAATTTAAAAGTTGATGCAATCATTCAACTGCCAGACAACAGATGGGGGGCATTCGAAGTAAAACTGGGATCCGCACGAATCGACGAAGCTGCTGCATCCCTTTTAAAGTTTGCAACAAAAATTGATACAACCAAAACAGGCACTCCAACCGTGTTAGCAGTAATCACCCCTGGCGGCTACGGCTATCTACGTCCGGATGGGATTTCTGTTATTCCTCTGAGCGCTCTAGGTACATAGCGCACTGTAGACATCTAACAAACATCTAACAAACTGAGCGCAGAATTACAATTCCAACACCTTTAGGTAAAGTCAAATCGATTGACCTAACAATGTATGATGCAAACCCTGACATTACGATTTCTCAAATTGATATCAATTCTCAAAGACAAGTATTTCCCGTGCCATGAAGAGTCTTGGGGATATAATATGCTCAAATTGAACTAGCGCAACCAACCCAAAATCGAAATATTCAGTAGCTACTATTCTCAATCGCAAACGACACTAAAATGATATCGGTTGATAAGGTCTCGAAGATGGTAATTGAACACGCACTACTTCCGATAATCCCAGGTCACGAAGACGCTTTTGAAATCGCATTCGCAAAAGCTATGCCCATCATCTCAAGCATGAAAGGCTTCCAGAATCTGACGCTCTCGCGTTGCATCGAGCGACCAGGCACATATATGCTCATAGTTCAGTGGGAGCAACTTAGCGATCACATCGAAGGCTTCCGTAATTCTACGCAATACTTGCAATGGCGTCAGCTTCTTCACCACTTCTACAATCCATTTCCAATTGTCGAACATTTTGAACAAATCAATCAGGTCTAAAATCAACGATACAAATACGGCAGCAAGATTAACCAAAGCTTACGTTCACCCGAAATATCAAAACGCCATAGCAAGCAAAACATTGATCAAACTCGCAAATACTTTCAATACGACTCTTGAAACAAGGTCCAAATGGACCCTAGCTCTCAGGATTGTTGACGTAAATTATGATGGAAGATATAAATAGGGCGAGAATATTGAGGAAAGATGAATTTCTACCCAAAAGATCAAAAGGCTGCGGTAGTCAAGAAATTGATCGAGCTTGCCAATAATCCCAGTCCACCAATTGGCGCAATTGCAGAAATAGCAAGACAAGCTGGTATTCCGGGTAACACCGTTTACAACTGGAACGCCGATCTAAAGCACAAGGCCAAATCTTTTGATAATGCACCAACTAGTGATACAGGTGGGACTTGGTCATCTGTAGCTAAGTTTCACGCAGTTCTTATAACAGCCAAAATGAGTGAGCTTGAACTTGGAGAGTACTTACGCACGAATGGTCTTTTGAAAGAAGAGTTGGAGGCTTGGCGACATGTTTGTGAAACTGCTAATGACACCGCTGCTACTACAGCTAGAAAGTATCGTAGTGCTCTAACTGCAGAACAAACCAGAACAAAAAAGCTTGAAGCTGAATTGACACGTAAAGAAAAGGCTTTAGCCGAAACAGCAGCTCTGCTGGTGCTTCGGGGAAAAGCCGGTGCGATCTGGGGGGCAGCCGGGGACGAATGATCCCTGCCTCAGATCGCGTAATAGCTGTAGCACTAATACAAGAGGCTAACCAAGCAAGTGCACGATTTATCATGGCTTGTCGTGAACTTGGATTATCGATCAGAACTTTTGAACGATGGAGACGAGAAGGAGACTCTACCCGGGACAAACGGCCTGGATCTAGCCGTAAAAAGCCAAGTTTTTCCCTTAGTGAGAGTGAGAAACAAGAAGTACTTGACTTATGTCATAGCTTAGAGTTTTCTTCAGTTCCACCTGGCCAAATAGTACCGGCTCTGGCAGATCAAGGGATCTATCTGGCATCAGAATCAAGCTTTTATCGAATACTTCGTCAACATAACCAAAACAAACGTCGTGGACGAGCAAAAGCGGCAACCAAGCGTCAGGTTCCATCCCATCTAGCAACTGCTCCACTTGACATCTGGGTAACCGATATCAGCTGGCTACGTGGTCCAGCTGTTGGAGTGTTCTACTATCTGTATTTCGTAATGGATCTTTACTCACGAAAGATCGTTGGATATGAGGTTTATGAAAACGAATCATCAAAACAACTAGCTCGTGTAATTGCCCGCGCAACACTAAAAGAGAATGGCCGAGCTCCCAAGATATTACACAGTGACAACGGATCACCGATGAAAGGAGTATCGCTTTTGGAGCTGTGCTACAACTTAGGGATTACTACGTCTAGGTCAAGACCACGGGTATCTGATGACAATCCCCATATTGAATCACTGTTTCGAACAACCAAGTACTGGCCAGGTTATCCCTATGGTGGATTCGCAACACTGGATGAGGCCAGGCAGTGGGTAGAGCGTTTTGTAGATTACTACAATTTCCATCATCGTCATAGCGCTCTCAAATTCGTAACTCCAGTTGAAGTACATGAAGGTAAGCACTTAGAAATTCTTCAAAACCGAACAAAAGTGTATGAGGCTGCACGAGCTCAAAACCCAAGTCGCTGGGTTAGATCCAAAACCAGGGATTGGTCACCACCTGGTGGAACTTGGACCACACCAGCGCGTGACAATTCACTAAGTACAACACTGGTTGCTCGTTTGGCATAGGACAAAACCAAGTGCTCTATCGCCTGGTTGCAACCAAATAAAACTCAACTGATTTTTATTGGTAGTAATAAATGGTTGTTCAACTTGTGGTCGAAACCTACCCGATTGTGTGTCAACGCGTCTAGTTGTCCACATTCGGGTAGGTGGTTGCTAAGCAATCGTCCATCAAGTGAATCAACCACAACACCTACCGATATAAAAGGCCAATAACTATGGCAGAAAAGAGCAAAAATGCAATTAATCTAAAAGTACCAAATGCGTCAACTACCCTGACAGTTACCGTGGACAATGGTAGCGCAACAGTCGCTCCCATCTACCCGGACTAAAATCTCCGAACCCAAAGAACTCCCAGCGATCTTATAGCAGCGTAACCAATAGATCCAAAACTGACGTTCCGAGCAAGGCTAGCGAACTACTTGCAGATCACCTAAACCCTTTATACGCCCTAAACACAAATAGAGCAACACTGCAGGAATCTCTTCCTTTAGAGTTGCTCTATTGTTCAAATAGTAATCCGGCGGCGTCCTACTCTCCCAGGGAGTTGCCCCCCAAGTACCATCGGCGCTGACAGTCTTAACTTCCGTGTTCGGAATGGGAACGGGTGTGTCCCTGTCGCTATGACCACCGGAAATCTGTTAGTGCTCCTTGAGCACTCCATAGCGAGCACAAGCTTGATAGCTCCAAGCCCTCGGCCGATTAGTACCGGTCAGCTGAATGTGTTGCCACACTTACACTTCCGGCCTATCAACGTGGTAGTCTGCCACGGACCTTACCAGGTTAACCCTGTGGGAGACCTCATCTTGGAAAGAGCTTCGCGCTTATATGCTTTCAGCGCTTATCCCTTCCGCAGGTCGCTAACCAGCCATGCCCCTGGCGGGACAACTGGCACACAAGAGCTGCGTCCGTCCCGGTCCTCTCGTACTAGGGACAGCCTTCCTCAGGTCTCCTACGGCTGCATCGGATAGGGACCGAACTGTCTCACG
>JAJYGT010000119.1 GCA_021785005.1 Actinomycetes bacterium | reverse complement strand
AGTCGTCTATCGCGCAGATCGGCGCGGGCAAACTCCTGCGTCACCCACTCGACCGACTCCGTGCCGGCCGTCATCATCGCCTGTACGTCAGGGTCTGCGCAACGCCTCGACTTTCGCACGCCGTCCGCTCGGTCCTCGTCGCACGCCGCGACGACTGCCACCTTACGCACTATCCATGCGTGTGTCCAGCACTTTTGTTGGGAGCGTCAAACGGTCAGCGAAAATCGCGAAAGATGTGTGTAATAGAAAGGGTTAGTCGATTGTGTACCCTCATTCTCCACAACAGCAAACGGGCTGGCACAAGATTGCATTGCCATCGCCCGGTATCTCCAATTCGGCAACTTCCAGGTGCAAAACGTGAGGGTCGCTGTGATGCCGCACATGGAGACCCAAGCCTTACTGGGCATGAATGTTCTCCGTCGATTCCGCATAACACAGAGTGATGGGGAAATGATCATCTCCAAGGCAAGATTATAAAACAACATCTTCATGCGACCGAGCCAGGGAAAGCGAAGCTTAGGCGAGGAGCTGCGGGAGACGTCGCGTTGCGTCCAAGGGAAGGATCCTTGCAAGTGGCCGTAGGTCGCCTGCAAGGACATCGATACGCCGTCCACTTATGTGTGAAAGAGCTTCTTGTGCATCCGGAAAGCGCACATCTCGCCCGCAGCACAGCCGCAATCTCTCAAAAGCGATCACTGACTGCCCTAAAAATATTCACCATTGACATCCGCTTTTAGCTACAATCGTGACAACAGGAACCTGGCCCCAGCAGCTCGAGTTAGTGGTATAATGGTCAGTCGAAATCTGCTAGTGTAAAGGCCAGCATTTTTGTTTCGATGAGCAGAATCTGATAGTCGGAAAATGATTCAGACTGCGCCAAAAAACACGACGGCTACAATAATAAGCTTGCATGGCAATGTCTGGTAGTATTACTCGTAATTGAGCGGACGATAAACATCGCTTTCATCAGTCGAGTCTGGCCATGTATCACAGGCATCTACACGAAGATACATGAGCAGGTTCGTTTTCTTAATGAGACGAGAATGAAATGAATTTGGATGATGACAAAGTTTTTGGTGACGAGATACAGGTGCCTGAGGAACTCACATCAGACAGCAGACCCAGCGGCATAGAAGCCGAATCCTTGACTATCACAGACAGGGGAATACGCGAGCCTTTTGACCCGGACAAGATCGAAGTTAAGACACGCACAATCACACTTGACCTTGTACTGAAACGTATATCTGAAAGCGAAATTGACCTGATGCCCGATTTTCAGCGTCGGGCGGGAATTTGGGATCCGCGCCGAAAATCTCAACTTATCGAATCTCTTCTACTGCGAATTCCGCTGCCCGTCTTTTATGTTGCCGCAAAAGAGGATGAGAGTTGGTCCGTTGTGGACGGGCTTCAACGCTTGACCACTTTGAAAGATTTCATCCTTGACAAATCTTTTAGTCTTACCGGCTTGGAGTTTCTTTCCGAATTTCACGAAAAAACATATGATCGACTGACCCGACAAATGCAACGCCGCATCTTGGAGACCGAGGTAACGATTCACGTAATCCAGCCAGGTACTCCAGCTACCGTGATGTTTAATATCTTCAAGCGGATCAATACCGGTGGCATGCCTCTTTCCCCGCAAGAGATTAGACATGCCCTCCTCCAAGGGCGCGCGACAAGATTGCTCAAAGAGCTTTCCGAATCTGATCTTTTCAAGAAAGCAACTTGTAATAAGATTCGGGACGAACGTATGGGGGATCGCGAGTGCATCCTACGTTTTGTTGCTTTTCATTTAAATGATCCCGCAAAGTATTCTGGTGGCGAACTGGATTCGTTGCTAGTAAATTCTATGAAAAAAATGAACGAATGGAACGATCTCGAAGAAGAGAAACTGCGACGAGAGTTTTCCCACGCGATGGATGCGGCTGCACGAGTTTTAGGTCAATTTGCTTTCCGGAAATACTATGGCAAAGGTAATCGACTGTCTCCCATAAACAAAGCGCTGTTTGAGGTCTGGTCAGTCGAATTCGCGAAATTGAGTGAGGCTCAAATCGCTTTACTGTCGGAAAGACGCTCTCTCCTTTTGGACACATTGGCTAAGCTGATGCAAGGGAACGAAGAGTTTATTGCGGCAGTCTCAGTAGGAACTAATGATTCTACCAAGGTTCGCTACAGATTTTTAGAAATAAAGAAGTTAATCCAGGGGATACTAAATGCTAAAGAGCCTCAGGCTACGTAATTTCAAGGGATTTCAGTCCCAAGAGCTAGATTTTAAGCCCGTCACTTTGTTGGCAGGTTTGAATAGTTCTGGTAAAAGCTCCGTAATCCAAGCACTCTTGTTGCTACGACAAATCGAATCTGATTCTCATAATCCTGAACACATTCGGCTAAATCTCCAAGGACCATATACACGCTTAGGTACTGGTAGGGACGTCCTTTGTGAGTCTGCAGACGAAGATGAGCTCGAGATTGACGTAACATTTGAAGATGGGGTAACGACCGGAGTTCGTTTCTCTTATGACGCAACAGCTGATAGGTTGCATGCTCCAATGCCCCGCAGGTTGGGGAATAGTCCGCTCGTACGATTAAGCTCGATGCATTACCTTTGTGCCGAAAGGTGGGGGCCTAGAGTTACTTACCCTCTTTCCAAGTCTGAGGCGGAAATCGGTGTAGGAACTACTGGCGAGTTGACCTACCACTATTTGTTGTTACACCGGGACGAGAAACTTGCTGACAGTTCAATGTCACATCCGAATGCGAAGACGCTAGGTTTATTGAGTGAAGCTCAGGCATGGCTCGGTGCAATTAGCCCAGGCGTTAGGATTGATATTCGTGAAGTTCCTGAGGCAGACCTGGCAATTCCAAAATTTGGTTTTGAACGAACTAACGACGTAGCATCAAGTTTTTACCGACCGACCAATGTCGGCTTCGGACTCAGCTATAGCCTACCAATTATTACCGTTCTACTAAGCGCTAAGGCGGGTTCGATCATTTTGCTGGAGAATCCAGAGGCACACCTTCATCCGAAAGGACAAAGTGAGCTTGCCCGTTTGATCGCACTCGCATCCAGACGCCTACAAATCGTTGTTGAGACACATAGTGACCATCTGATGAATGGTCTTCGTGTCGCGGTTAAGGAGGGGGAACTTCTTCCTGGGAATGTCCAGTTCCTATATCTCAGTCGTGCCGAGGGCCACAGTATTGTTGAATCGCCAACCCTTGATGCCGATGGAAGATTGAGTTTCTGGCCAGAAGGGTTTTTTGATGAATCTGAGAAGGCGTTGGCTGCATTGATTGCTAGGAAAAAGCAATCGTGAGTCGGGGATTTGTACTTAACAGCGCATCTTTTCAAAATTTAGCAAATGATATAAGTTCTGCGCGATTAATGTTATCTAACTTATTAGAGGGAATTGCCGACTTGGTACATAAATATGGGGCCGACCCGATACTGAGATCCGAAAGCTGGCTCGATGAGATTCTGCTCGCACCTAACTATGGGATTGCCAATTGGCGCAATGATTCGCAAGTAAGCCGCGATCTTCGTCTTTTTCTACTTCAAATCGTGGGAAAAACCCCATTATTATCTGACCTGCCGGTCGGCAAAGTCGATGTCGAGGATAAATGTCTCATGTCAGAATTTCTTATCGAAGAAACACCAGAATTAGAAGTTCCGTCCGCTGGGGCTGCTATGTTGTTAGGTGATATTCTTTCTAGTATTAGGTCCTCAGAAAAATGGGGCAACGCGGAACTCAAAATCATACAACGGTGCCTAAACTCAGGAAGTGAAAATAAATTTATTGAGACCAGGGCAACCATTCCACACATAAGCAATCCGTCCCACGCGGGACCAGTGGGGCATTGGCTAAAAAATATCTCGCGTTCTGAGGTAATGAATGTCAATGATCTGTGGGCTGATAGATTAGGATTGTTTCCCAATATCGAGTTTTGTGTGGAAGTGGAAGAACAATTACATCAATTGCAACCGGGGATCTTTCGCTCAGTCGTAAATCGGCTAGTCGATCTTGACGAGTCGGCACGCCGATGGCAAGTCAAAGAAGCACCCACTCCTGAGTATGGGTTCTGGGTTCATCCGGAGAGCCAAGCGACGCTCCAGCAGTTTGGTCGTCAACGACAGTTTACTCGTACAAACGGCTCCATTATTCAATTCAAACATCACACCAGATTTGCCGGCGAAGGTCGAATTTACTTTTGTCTTGATGGGGCTCAGCGAATATTTGTTGTGGGATATATCGGGAGCCATCTAGATACTGCACGCTTCAACTAACGATCGAGGAAAAGAACTGGCGGACCACAAACGCTTTACCTTGGCGACCAACATCCAAGTCACCTTCTGTGACCCTCAGCATCCATGGCAGCGTGGTTTTCATGAAAATACGAATGGGCTATGGAGACAGTATTTCCCCAAAGAGATGAGTTTGGTCAATTACGCGCAAGCCCAACTCAATGCCGTGGCGAGGAAATTGAATGAATGCTAAGAAAAACATTAGACTACGAAACACCGGCAGAGCGATTTGCTCAAGCTGTTGCGTCCACCGGTTGAATTCAAGGGCCCATGCGGCTACTGACTTGGACAACCCCCCCGTGTCACAGTAGTTGTCGCCTCAATAAATCCTATAATGGGGGCGAGGTGAGAAGACGATGGCACGATATGCACAACGATTTAAGGACCGGGCAGTGGCTCGGTTATTGCCGCCTGAGAGCGCGTCTGTAGAGCTTGTCAGCCGGGAGCTTGGGGTGGGGATCGCCACCCTAGAGCGATGGCGATCCGAGGCCTTGAGCCTCCCCCGGACGGAACGCGCATGGAC
>JAJYGT010000091.1 GCA_021785005.1 Actinomycetes bacterium | reverse complement strand
ATCTGCAGCTCATAGCTCTCTTTTACCAGCTCGTTTCCTTTGCCTTTTTCTTCACCAATTGAAAGTACGCCAACTCTAGGAGCTTCTATTTCAAATAGCTCCTGAGAAAATACGGTTCCCATCTCAGCAAACTGAACAAGCCAGGGAGGAAGTACTTCTGCGTTAGCACCCGAATCAATTACTACAGTTGGCGTTGAACCAGGGACAGGGATAGTAGTAGCTATTGCCGGACGTGCAATTCCGCGTATGCGACCCATCTTGAGAAGCGCAGACGCCATTGTCGCGCCCGTGTTCCCAGCTGAAATCATCCCAGATGCCGCGCCTGTTTTCACCAACTCTGCACTTCTAACAAGCGATGAATCGCGCTTTCTTCTCACCGAAGCTGCGGCGTCGTCATGCATCTCAATTACTTCACTCGCGACTATCACCTGAAAGCCTTCAGAGGCAAGAGGAACTACGATTTCTTTTTGGCCGACTAAAATCAGGTTCGCACCTAACTCATCCCTTGCCCGCCTTGCGCCTGCAATAATTGCGTCCGGTGCATTATCCCCGCCCATTACATCAATGGCGAGTGGCAACAACGCTATCGAACCTCAATGGCTTGGCGTCCATGGTACCAGCCACAGTTTGCGCAAATCTGGTGTGGCCTTTTCGCAAAATTGCACTGCGGACAGCTGCTCTTAGCAGGCACGCTCAAAGACCATGCGCTAGCCTTGCGTGATTTGCCTTTTGCCTTGGATACTTTGCGCTTAGGTACTGCCATTTACAATCATCTCTCTTATATAAAAATCATTAATTTGGAGTCTGGAATAACAATCCCCGATTACTCCAACTTAGCCCGATAAATTCTACCGTGAACTACAGCGATGCTGGCCTATTTGAGCTGATCTAAGATACGAAATCTTGGATCGATCCCGTCATCATGGTGGTTACATTGCACTTCGTTAAGATTTGAGCCACAAGTCTGACATAGTCCCTGGCAGTGTTCGCTACACAGTGGTGCACTTGGTAGACCCAAAACCAACGCGTCCCTTGTCATATCCGTAAAATCTATGAAGTCTCCCACGATCGGATAGGTATCTCCACGATCTTCTTGAAAATCTTTCTCAAACAGCTCACAAACTTCAAGATCTAGCGCCTTGGATCCAACCGTTAAGCATCGGCGGCACTCGTATTTAATATCGGTTTTGATCGATCCCACAAACATAATCCCCGAATGCACCGACTCCAAAGTGCCAACTAGGTGCACATCCTGATCTGCCTCAAGCCAAGCAGAAGAGACAAATACTTCTGAAACAGACCCTTTGACAGATATCTCTTGGAGGGTTCCTGGATTTTTAATGAGCTTTGTTATAGAGATTCGAAAGTCATTGTGCTTTGATACTGTCAAATAAAACTTCCCTTTTCAATAAAGACCGATCCACTAACCTCGATCTTGATCGAATAAAAACGAATCGTCAAGTTGAGGCTCTTCTTGGTTTATAGGGGTTATCTCCTGGTTGGTGGAACTAAGCGCCAACCGCTCTCGTCCCCCTTTTACCGCTTTCATAACGCGGGTAAGAGCGATTTCTAGCTCTGCCAGTTTTTGATCTGCATAATCCTCGGCGTCAAAACGAAGGCGAGCAGCATCTTCTCTTGCGCGCACCAATATTCTATTAGCGTTTGCTTGGGCTTGTCGTACTATCTCTTGTTTCGAAACCATTCTTTCAGCACGCGCACGCGCCTCATCGATGATTTCCTCGGCCTCGAGCGAAACTCTATTTAAATATTCACTGCGCTCTCTAATTATCCAAGCGGCCTCGCGCATCTCGTTGGGAAAGCTATCTTTAGCTACTCCGATTAAAAAAAGAATCTCGTCTCGCGAAACCAATACCGAAGCCGAAAGTGGCATAGCCTTGGCGTTTGATACAATCTCTTCCATTCGTATGAGTGCACCGACGAGATTTGATTCGGGTTCAGCCGGAAATTCTTCAAAATTGCTCATTTTTTCGCGTCTCGACTTATCTACTATTTCATAAATTTTGCAGCTAAAGCTTTTGAAATCGGCGACGGGACCAGCGAAGAAATATCCCCTCCGAAAAGCGCCACCTCTCTAAGAAGCCTCGAAGCAACAAAAGAATACTCGGACGATGTTGGGATAAAAATCGTATCTATGCCCGAGAGTACTCGGTTCATTTGGGCCATTTGAAGTTCATTTTCAAAATCCGAAACAGCACGCAAACCACGCACAATTACAGTCGCCCCAATGTCGGCAGCTAAATTTACCACCAACGTCGACAACGAGACTATCTCGACATTGTTTAAATGTGAAACAGTCTCCTCAATTTGCAACTTGCGTTCCTCGAGGGTAAAAAGTGCCGCCGCTTTTTGGGGATTTCTCATTGCTGCTACCACAACCCTGTCAAAGAGTTGGGATGCCCGCTCAATTACCTCAAGGTGTCCGTTGTGTATCGGATCAAACGAACCCGGGAACAAAGCAATCCTCACTAATTAACCTCGCTTAGGAAATCTTGTTCAAGCTGCGATTGGAATCGCCGCATAAAAGTAACTACTGTTCCGCCATACCTTTTTATGGTGACAATTTCGTACGCATCGGTAGGATGCACCTCTTTATCTGATTCAGCCACCACAAAAGTTGCTGGCTTGTACGAAAGGAGTCTCTCCCAGGAACTAAAGTCATAAGGGGGATCGCAAAAACATATGTCCATTCGGTTGCCCAGGAGATCTGCATCTTGAATGTACTTTAGCACGTCGCGTCGCACCACTTGCATAGATATTTGTTCAGTTGTTCCGCGGGTAAAATTTAAAATGTTTTCCTTGATTGCAGTTGCCGCTAAAAAGTCATTTTCAACAAAAACGACTCTTTTTGCACCGCGCGAGGCGGCCTCAAATCCTAAAGCTCCAGTTCCCGCAAAAAGGTCAAGTACCGCAGAATTCTCAAAATCAAACCTGGCATACAACGTGTCGAAAATTGCCTTACGAACCTTTGCAGTCGTAGGTCGCGTTTTCGAACCTACTTTTGCCTTTATGCGTCGGGAACTCCCTCCCGTTGTAGAAAACTTCATAAAACTAATCTCCATCATAATTGCGTAACCAATAACGATTTAGCTAATTTGATTTTCGCATTCTTGAACTCCCAAGTACATTTGCATCATAGGTGTCGAGTATCGCGCAGTACCAACTGTCGATACACCCCCAACGTTGCCAAAGTGCCAACATAGGAAACCGACAGCAGGGCACCTGTAAAAGTCTTGTTTTAACCACGCGACAAAAATGCTGCCTCTTGCTCATCCAACATGGTAAAAAGTTCGTCTTTCAGACTCGGGTAACCGCTTAATGTGGGATCGTTCCCCACTATCGACTTGGCGACTTCTCTTGCCTGTAAAACAGCCTTTTTATCGCGTGACAGTGATGCAACTCTCAGGTCTGAACGTCCCTTTTGCCGTGAGTTAAAAAATGTACCCTCGCCTCTTAGTTCCAAGTCCCGTTCAGCCAAAACAAAACCATCCGATGATTCAACACACGCCAACAACCTTTGTTCGGTGTTGGAATCAATTTCAGCTGTCTCAATCAAATAACAATAAGAAGCCTGTGAACCACGGCCAACGCGACCTCGAAGCTGGTGTATTTGAGAAATCCCAAATCTACCTGCATCTTGAATCACCATTACAGTAGCATTTTTCACGTCTACGCCCACCTCGATTACGGTAGTTGAGACCAAAACATCAATGTCACGATTTCTAAAACGTTCCATAACAAGAGCTTTCTCAGTCGATGGCATTTGGCCGTGTAGCAAACCCAATCGAAGACCCAATAGTTCATTTGAACCGAGCTCTTCAAATGCGGCTACAGCAGAGCGAGCTTGTATTTTCTCTGAGTCCTCAACCAGTGGGCAAACGACATATGCCTGGCGTCCAGCTTCCACTTCGTTACGAACTCGAATATATGTCTTTCGAACCTGTTCTTGATCTCTTGCCCACCTTGTAATGATGGGAGTACGTCCAGGGGGCAGTTCGTCCAGGACGCTGTAATCTAAATCCCCAAAGATTGTCATAGCTGCAGTCCTTGGAATTGGGGTCGCGGTCATTACCAAAGTATCTGGATCAAATCCACCTTGTTCTTTCGAGCGTTCCCTAAGAATAGACCTTTGTTCAACACCAAAGCGGTGTTGTTCATCAACCACAATAAGTCCAAGCCTGTGAAACTTTACACCCTCTGACAATACAGCGTGCGTACCAATCAAAAAGTTAATATTTCCCTGCGCCAAATCTGCCAAAATCGCCCGACGTTTAGCTGCTTGAACTTTGCTCGTCAATAGCGCAATCTGAAGTGAACGCTCGCTGTCTCCGAATAAGTCAAAAGTCTCGTCAGAAGAAATCTTTAGATCAGCACACAGTTTGGAAATATTTAGATAATGTTGCTCAGCAAGCACTTCGGTAGGTGCCAGAATTGCCACCTGATACCTACCTTGTACAGCAAAGAGGCCCGACACTACAGCCACTAAAGTTTTTCCTGACCCTACGTCTCCTTGCAAGAGCCGATGCATAGGCACTTTTGAGGCCATGTCCAGCGCTATTTCGCCAATAACCCGGCGCTGAGCGTCTGTTGGTGAAAAACCGAGTCCTGCGTAAAATCTTCCCACTAGGTCGGTCTTCTCCGAGTCGTCGCTAAAATTCATGACCGCCTGAGAAAAAGAAACAGACCGAGACGGTGGTTTTTTTCTCGTCGGCTTAGCAACCTTTTCATGCACTTGATTATCTTCGACGGATCCGACTAGTTCTAGTTTCGGGGCTATTAACTCGTTTTGCGCCTTTTGTGT
The DNA here is from genome assembly GCA_021785005.1 of Actinomycetes bacterium. GTDB lineage: Bacteria > Actinomycetota > Acidimicrobiia > Acidimicrobiales > Acidimicrobiaceae > Acidithrix. The sequence continues at coordinate 17,350 of JAJYGT010000091.1, read as the reverse complement.
CACATAAGCCTTGGAAGCCCATTCGCCCACTAGATGCGATATTCCCAACGCGTGCAGGTGATATGCGGCCTTTGATGCCACCAAGTAAAGCTGCATTTGCAACAGCTCATCAAACGCTAGTCTTTTGCGGGCGTAAAGATGATCCTGGGGATTTTGGGGCAAATGAATGGACCGGTACGCTTGATCACGCGTTACTAAGCCCAGGTCACTCCGATAGAATACTGGTAGCGGATCACAAATCTCACTCATTAGCAATAGAGCCTTGGAAATAACTTTGGGAAGTTGCTCGCTTTTAAATGTGAATTTGTCTGAATGTGGATATATCGGCACTATCCGGCCCGTACGATCACCAACCAAATCCACCAATGGATTTACCATTTGCCTTCGTCGTCCAAACAACGCAATCTTTCCAAAAAGTGCGCACTCCATACCGACAATGAGTTGCCTTTTTCTCCAAGGCTGATTGAAAAATGTGACCTGCAAAGTACCAGATCTATCATGAAACTCAACAAAAACTATCTCACGACCTCGACCCCGCATTCTCGATGTGATTCCCGAGACAGTTCCCAAAATGAGTACGTCACAATCAATTTCCGCGTCCATAATGGTAACTTGATTAGTTCGGTCCACATAGCGTCGCGGGTAATATGAAATCAGATCGTAGATCGACGCAAATCCAGCATCGTTGAGAGATTTCATCAATGACGGCGTCGCAATTTTGAGATCTGAAATTTGGGTCGATCGTAAACTCATGAGAGTCGCACACTGGTCCATAACAAAAAACTAGCAGTTGTAAAGGCTTTCTTGCCCTAGCCAAATCCGTACCATACACTTGGAATTGCGCTATTTCTTGCCTGGGCAAAAACAACAGGCAAATACAAGCCCGCTACCATCGGGCGCTATTCAATCCCAATCAGATATGGGTAATACGGTTGGGCACCGTGATGGATCTCTATTGCCACGTCTGGATATAGATTAGAGATCTCTTCGGTAAGTTCACGGGTGAGCGCCGAAGTAGAGCCGTCGCCTTCGATTATTGTAATGATCTCAGCGGATTCGTCAACGATCGTGGCAATTGCCGCCAAGGTCGCACCAACAACCGACTCAGAGACCGATATTAAACCGTTTCTAGAAATCCCAATGAAATTGCCCAGCTTAACCGGACCGACATCGCTGTCATAATCACGAATCGCTCGCGTGATTTCGGCCACTCTCACATTAGATGCGCTAGCCAGCATGCGCTCGTAGTTCTGTTCGATACCAACCAACGGATCGAACTCCACGAGCGCGGAAAATCCCTCCATGATGCCTCCAGTTGGAATGATACGAACGAGCTTGGTTGATATTTCCGCAGCCAACTGGACAACGGGTGTTACATTACTACTGTTTGGTAAAACAATCACGTTTTCAGCGGGCACATCTTCAATAGCTTTTAAAATTTCTTCTGTAGATGGATTCATCGAAGGTCCACCCATTACTATGCGATTAACGCCAAGTGACCGAAAAATTCTTCGAACGCCGTCCCCGATCGCGATGGCCACGACGCCAGTTTCTATTTTTCCCACAGCGTTTAAGCTTCCTGGATCAGGTGCGCCCGCGCCGTGAGCATCGACCACCCAACGCTCTTCTCGAATTTGTTCGGCCAAATCCGTCACCCGAATTCTACTTACGCGACCAGCTTGGATACCAGCTTCAATAGATTCGCCTATTTCATCAGTATGAATGTGGCAGTTATAGAGGTTATCCTCACCGACTATTACAATAGAGTCGCCAAGACCCGCCCACACGTCTTTAAAGCCGTTCATAGCAAAATCATTTGACTCGACAACAAACATGACTTCAAATCTGGTTCCATGAAATTGTGCATCGCTGTCTAAATCATCCGTTTCTGCTACCACGTCGGCCAACGATTGATCTGGAACCGAAGCTTCAAATAAAAATGGAATCTTCGCGCCCCATCCAAATCTTTCGACCCCAACCGAAAGACAAAGTGATGCAATAAACAACACCAAGCCAGCACCGCCGGAATCCACCACGCCGGCACGTCTTAACTGCGGCAACATACTTGGAGTTTTTTGTAACGACGCTTGGGCGGCGTCAAATAATCTTTGAAGTTTATGATCGAAATCGCCTTCGGCTCTCGATTCAATATCAGCCAAATTTGCCAAATCTGATAAAACAGTCAGAATTGTACCTTCGACTGGTTTGAGCACCGCTGATCGGGCCTTTTTTGAAGCTAGCACTAAAGCGTCTTTGAGGTCATGCCATGACAATTCATCGCTGGAATTTTCTCCAAATACCGAGCAAAAGCTAGAAATAATTTGCGCAAGAATTACCCCGGAATTGCCGCGGGCACCGAGCAGTGCGGCTCTGGCGACGTCTTTAAATGAACTAATGTCGATTTTTTTAATCTCATTCAAAAGCTTATTTTGTTCGATAAAATCCACCGCAGACCGGACGGTAAAATACATATTGGTACCCGTGTCACCATCGGGAACAGGGAAAACGTTCAGCCTGTCAATCCGTTCGCGATACGACTCAAGAAGCTGTACGTATCGCGATAGCGCACCAAGCAGCAATCGACCTTTTGTTTCCATCTGTTAAACACCTCGGTGCAATGCTATTACCCAAATTTCTTTGGTGGGTCAAAAAGCCCGTAAAAGTGCTATGCTGTCATAGCTGATTTAAACTTTATTGCTAGTTTAGAAAATTGTTGAATCAAGGAGCTTTATATAATGGCATCTGTTTGTGACTTATGCGGCAAAAGCCCGCACTTTGGAATGTCCCTTAGCCACTCTCACCGTAGAAATAAACGACGTTGGAATCCGAATATTCAACGCGTGCGTGCAATAATTTCTGGATCGACAAAGAGAATTAATGTCTGTACTTCGTGTATCCGTTCAGGGAAAGTAACCAAACCGGCTTCCTAGTGATTTGACCATGTCAAAAGCATTACTTTACCTTTCTTTCGGTGGCCCCAATGGCCCCGACGATGTCTTTAGCTTCATGGCGAACGTGACTCGCAATAGGCCGATACCCCCGGAACGCCTTGAAGAGGTGTCAAAACATTATTTTCTTTTCGGCGGAAAAAGTCCGATCAATGAGATCAATCTCGAATTAATTGACCTCGTAGGTAAGTCGCTAGCTAGGCGTGGAATAAAGTTGCCAATATATTTTGGCAATCGAAACTGGGAACCGTTCGTCGGTGACACGATACAGCAAATGGTCATGGACAACGTTACCACTGGGTATGTCTTTGTCACCTCTGCTTATGGAAGCTATTCGGGTTGCAGACAATATTTAGAGGATCTAGATAACGCGAATGTCGATGCAGGCAAGCTTAAGCTAATAAAGTTAAGACACTTTTATAATCACCCAGCCTTTATAAATTCATTTATCGAAAATACTTCAAAAGCTCTTCATGCGCTATACCAGTCGTACACGCCGAATGAAATCGCCATCTTGTATTCGGCGCATTCAATACCTGTCTCTATGGCCAGCGTGGGACCGTATGAAAGCCAACTCAAATCTGTCAGAGAGGCAATTAGCCGCGCGTTACCTATAGCTATACCAAATACAATTCACCAAGCACAGGTATTCCAATCGCGTTCGGGGTCCCCGACGCAACCATGGCTTGAACCAGACATCAGCGACGAGATGCGTCGAGTTAGTAATCAATTTGGAATCAAGGCTTTTATTGCGGTTCCCATTGGATTTATTTCTGACCACATTGAGGTAATCTATGACCTTGACACCTTAGCCCGCTCAACCGCCAAGGAAATCGGGGCAGACTTCATTAGAATACCCACGCCATCGTCTAACTCAACATTTGTTGAGTTAGTTGCAGACTTAGTCCAGGAACAAATTGACCCTAAATTCGTGGCTCCAACCGTAAGCGGAATGCCGCCACCCGTATTTCGATGCGAAAATAACTGCTGTATCCGAGCAGTTTAAAACCTAAAAATATCCTGTGTGCGCTACCGGTCGCAAACATCAGTTTACCCAAACCAAGAGCGCTCGTATTTCAGCGTCTCAATCCACATACGCAGTGAAATTCATCAAATACTCTCAGGCTTCTCACTCAAAGTTCGAAAGCGAACGTAAAGGATTATTCGCAAGAAGCGAATTTTTACGTTTTGCCTGACCCAGAGCATATGATTTCCAATTACCGGGCGACTCGAACAGTGATCGTGAGAATATGACTCCAGCGCTACATAAACTACAGTGACGACACGCTCTGCTAAAGGTGTTTACGTTGATACGTCTTGGCGGTAAGCTCCGGAAATTTCGCAACGACCAGATCATTTTATTCCTGTTGGAGTATGGCGTAAATATATTCGCTTCCCCACCGATTTCCATTTCTGTCATTTTCTACCAAGTATGCCTCTCGTCGCATTCCAAGTTGTGCACACAAACGTACTGACGCATGATTTTGTGTGTCAACCCGAGCAAAGACACGATGCGCACCGAGACTACCAAAGGCGGTGCCAAGTATCGCAGATGCGGCTTGTGTTGCATAACCTTTACCGCCAAATGCAGGATGAATGACCCAGCCGACTTCCACTTGCTAAGCGTTGGCTGCACTTAGCTTCAACACCAACTTACCGATGACTCCATGCGTTTGATTCAAAACCACGGCAAGGATAAGCGTGTCGCCATCCTCGTCAAAACGAAAAGGTCTTGAACTTAGCCCTTCAATCCGTTGCAGACAGTCCAATCTGGTACTAGGCGGACGGTAAAGGTACTGACTCACTTCGGGTAATCGCTGATAGGCATACATATCGTCGACATCAGTTTTTTAAAAGGTCTCAAGGTTAAACTAGCAGTTGTAATAGGAAAGTTTTGAAAATCCATTTCAAGCTGATTCTAAATCCGATGTTGCGTGCGTGCAAATAAATTCCAGGCTGCAAACCCCAACAAAGTCTGCGGAAATACTCTATAAATTCCCCATCTTGCCTAGGTTCACGGCGAAAATACTTTGCCAACCGTACATTTCATCAATTATGCATTGAAGGAATTAATCTTGAACCCATTAGTTTTCAAGGTAGTTTGGACTCACACAGTGACCTAATTGAAATACCCTTGTGTATTTTCGCCCAAAATGGGCAATAAACATTTCGAAGTCTCTTGGGCTTTAACGAAAACAAATATGACGCAAACCTAGAGCCTCACGTGTTGTCATCGACAAAATTACGGCTGACCAAAAATTCTGTGATTGCCCAGTCTACGGCAGCGCACCGCTGGACACAAGCTCCCATCGGTGTCGGCAACTTTAATCCACTCCCATGTAGCACGTCCATCTGGACCGCTGAAACTCCATGTCATTTCAAAGATGCCGGGAGCATTTATGACTGGCTTTACCCGCAGACTACTTGGCCATGCTGTCTTATCTCTTCGGTCAATAAAATTATCGCATGCCGTATTGAATTCGCGCACAGCTTCGCGAAAGATCTGACGTTCTTGCTCTGAGAGTCGTTGATAATCGCTCTTGAAAAATTCAGTTAGCTCAAATCTCACGAATCGAGATTAGCTAGCAGTTCCGAAATTCCTTTGGCAGAGACGACGTGTCCGCCAGCAATTGCCTCATCAGCTTCGCGCTCCATTTCCTGCCAGCGATCGGTCCAGAACCAAGCCTGATCTGCGGGAATGGCAATCTGGGGACGCAGTACGATCTCTCCATCCCTCTCAATCACTTCAAACTAGACGCCAGCCACATCCAATCCAAGTCGATGTCGGATCTCCATCGGAAGCGCAATAAGCCCTCGCTTTTGCACCGTCTCAAAAATCTGGTCTGCACTCATACTTCTAATATATCGTCGATTCCGCATTTCAGTATTACAGCTTCACTGTAATACTGAAAAACACAAGATAGCTTCGCGACCTCCAGCCACCTAGGGATTGGTTGAGCAGCCCAATAAACCTAGCCGGATCTACGATATTTCAAAGCCGATTTACACCTACTTGAGATACTCAAAGTTCACGACCCACTCAATTTTTGCTGTCCACTTAATTCCGATCAGCGCCCTTTGTAAACACTCGAAATCGCCTCTATCTCCCAAAATTGTCGATTACAACTATTTAACTCAAATTCGTAGCTTTTTCCTCGAAGATCTCGAGCTCACGCAAAAGTTGTTTCGGGACACCTGATCCGAGTTTCTCATAGAAATGCCGAATCTCTTGAACTTCACTCAAGCTTTGCTCGCGATCTGCGCAAAGAATCGAATTTAGTTCCTTATTAGTAATCGCTAATCCGTCAATATTTATGTCATTGCCTTCTGGCACAAACCCAAATGGAGTATCAACTGCGCCTATTCGACCTGAAATCCGCTCTATCATCCAAGCAATTATGCGGATGTTCTCACCGTATCCGGGCCAGACATATTCCCCAGACTCATTCTTGCGAAACCAATTCACTAAGAAAATCTCGGGCAAAACTAATTTGTCAGATTCCGCGAAATCTAACCAATGCGCGAAATAGTCGACCATGTTGTAACCACAAAACGGCAGCATAGCAAACGGGTCACGTCTTAGCATCCCAATTGATCCCATGGCGGCAGCCGTGGTCTCTGAGGCCAAAGTTGAACCCAAAAATACACCATGGGACCACGATCTAGCATGCGAAACCAGCGGTACCAAACTTGATCGTCGTCCACCAAAGATGATCCCTGAGAGTGGAACGCCTTTAGGGTCTTGCCAATTCGAACTGAGATTCCGCAACTGAGTCGCGCGCACGGTAAACCGCGAGTTCAAATGGGCGGCCGTCTTACGCTTGTCTTGATCGGATGACGCAAACCTAGAGCCTCTCCAATCAGTAATAAACGACCCTGGATCATCCTCTAATCCCTCCCACCAAGCATCACCAAATTCAGTCAACCCAGTATTGGTAAAAATTGTGTCATGGGATATTGCCTTTATTACATTGGGATTTGTCGTTCGGTTGGTTCCCTGCGCAACACCAAAAAAGCCCGTCTCGGGGTTAGTCGCGTAAAGTCGCCCGTCTTGGCCAATACTAATCCAACATATGTCATCACCGAGAGTTTCTACCTTCCAGCCCGCAAGTGATGGAGACATCATCGCTAAATTGGTCTTTCCACACGCGCTCGGGAAAGCGCCCGCAAAATAGTGAATATCGCCGGTAGGTGTTGTCACCTTCATGAGCAACATGTGCTCAGCTAACCAATGCTCGCTTTTCGCTTTGAAAGACGCCAACCTAAGAGCAACACACTTTTTAGCTAAAAGTGCATTTCCTCCATATCCTGAGCCAAACGACCAGACTTCATTGGATTCAGGAAAGTGGCTGATATAAATATTGTCCGGTTGGCACGGCCAGGATACATCGGGGCGATCATCGTTGAGCGGATACCCAACCGAGTGCAAACAGCAAGCAAAGTCTCCAAATTCTCCCAACTCTTCTAAAACTTGGGTGCCCATACGAGCCATATAATGCATATTTACTACGACGTAGGCAGAATCGGTTAGTTGGATTCCATATTGCAAAACCGGAGAGCCTACCGGACCCATGGCAAACGGGACCACGTAGAGCGTTCGACCGCGCATACTATGGCGAAATAGATGCGACAATGCGATTTTCATCTCGTTGGGATCTACCCAGTTATTAGTTGCGCCCGCGTCACTCTTAGACCTCGTACAAATGTAAGTCTTATCTTCAATACGCGCGGTGTCCATCGGATCAGAAAAAGCAATGAAACTGTTAGGGCGTTTTTTATTGGACAGTCGGGTGAATGTCCCCCTCTCTACCAAAAGTTCCGAAAGATCGTTAAATTCATCTTCTGACCCGTTACAGAAATAGATAGATCTCGGCTCGCAGAGGTCGACTACTTGCAAAAGCCAATCGAGCAATTTTTTATTATTCGTTGGATACATACAGCACCTCTTAGCTTGCGCTCTGGCCGCGAACTACCTCGTGTTCGCTCTACCTTTAATTTCTACTACCATATGAGGCACTATCCAATTTTTGAACTATCTTTTCTAAGTGTGTCGCCACCAATAAATGCACCGGAATTTGAAATAATTTCCAAATTAATTGATTTGAGCAAAAATCTTGACCCAAATCTCAAGATTCCGATCGGAGACGACGCTGCAGTTCTGCATTTCGGAGATACTTTCATCGTTATTTCAACCGATGCGTTAGTCCAAGACGTACATTTTGACTTAAATTACTTTGATCTCAATGACATAGCCCATAAAGCCGTTGGCGTGAATGCATCAGATATCGCAGCCATGGGCGCTGAACTGAAATACCTTTTGGTGACAATCGCTTCGCCAAAATCTGTGCAACTTGCCCAGCTACTTTCTAGCCTTAAGCAATATGCCCTCGATTTGGGTGCCACGTTGATTGGCGGGGATCTAAGTTCGTCTGAGAAACTTATGATTTCAATTACTGCCATTGGCACAATGCCCAATAACACTGATCCAATGCTTAGGTCAGGCGCAGTAGCTGGCGACTCAATAATGGTTTCAGGTCCACTGGGCGGATCTAACTTTGGTTTGCGATGCCTACGCGCTAACCCGTCAGCTAAAAACACCGCACAGGCCTTAGCTCACCTTCGGCCATCTGCCCAACTGGAACTTGGAAGATTAATTGCTCGAGCCGGTGTTAGGTGCGCAATTGACGTTTCGGATGGAATGTTGGCCGATCTTGAACACATTGCATTGGCTTCACAAGTGGGTATAGAACTCCAAGACGTACCGATCTTTAGTGGTGCAACAATAGAAGATGCTTTATTTGGCGGTGAAGACTACCAATTGATTTTTACCACCAATAACCCTAAACACATACTAGAGGCGTGCGCCAATGCTCACTTGTTCAGTCCAACTATTGTGGGTGTGTGCACTTCGAACCCGGAAACTAGAACTCTTGGCGAAAAGCGATATACGCCACGTGGGTATACCCACGATTTTTAGCCACCGATAAAACATCACGAACACGTTTAGTAAAAAATACCCTAGGATTGCGATGAGAAACGAATACGCGTGATAATACGTGCTTGGCAAGCCCCTTGGTCGTACCAAGCACGTATTATCACGTAGCTGATATCGAACTTGTTCATGCGTTTGTACAAAAAAAGTGTGCAGTTCACGAACAACTAAATCCATTTTTCATGTAAATGCTCTAGGCTTAGTTTGTTATATATGAAAGCTTCGAGCGAGGACTAATTGATAAAAGCATTCGTTCTCATCCAGACCGAAATTGGAGCAGTGGGCAAAGTAGCCGAGGCTCTGAGTGTAACCCAAGGCGTTGAGACCGCTGACGAAATCACGGGACCCTACGATATCATTGCGAGAGTTTGCGCTGTTGACCTTGTGACACTTGGTGAATCCGTTACCAACGCGATTCAAAGAATCGATGGTGTAACTCGTACGCTTACTTGTCCAGCCACGCGTAATATTGCTATCCCCGGGGATTCATAGGCCTTAAATCAGCGATTGCGACCAAATTTCGCCGTCAAACTGTCTCTTAGTGCAAAACGTAATCCTTTAGTTTTTGGCGTTTCCACGTCGCCTGAACCAGTCGCAACCGAATTAGGAGGGGCTTCGAACGTTACTCTACTAAACCCATTAGATCCGCAGTAAATTAGCGCCTGATTCGGAAGTTGTCGATTCAACTCGCCAATGCTTAAATTCGGCCTTATTTGGGCGGAATATGACCTTCTGGATTGACCGAAAAGGTGCGGCGGAGCACCCAGAGAGGGCAACATGACCATCCGTTCACCAGACAGATCCGAAAAATCGCGCAAAGTTTTTACATCAGATACGCCCGGAAATAACATTGCATTTGAGAAAAGAGTGATCAAACCATCTGCTGTTCCGGGCCACCTCGCACGAGCTTGACTCAAATCTTGAAGCACACCTAGCACTAGTACCCCTTGGCTCGCACCTTCAGATAATATCGATGCCAAGTCGTGTACTGGAGCGACATTTGCCATTTCGTCCAAGATGAATTTTACCGAATCCCGTGGCTGTTTGTAACCTTCACGGTAGGTGTTATCACTCGCCCAACGATATGCGGATTCCTTGATCGACGACAAAAGCCCCACCACTACAGGTGCAATTATTTCCTGATCGCTGGCTGGCGCAACAATATATATTGTGTCACGGCTCGAAATAAATCGGTCTGGATTGAAGTTAGAGCACGATGCCTGTTCAATAACCTGAGGTGAACGATAGCCACCTAAAATACCTGCTGCGTTTGAGAGAATCCCGGAACGTTCCTTCTCGGCGGATGCGAGGATGGACCCAAGCGTTCTGGCTGCCTCTTTCTCGCCAGCATTAACAAGAATCGAAAACGCGGGTTCTACTTCTTTGGACTATATGACATCCATAACGGAATTCATGTTCCAACCTGCGAGCTTTGCAGCCAAAAACACCGGTGCCAAGGTTGCTTCAGCACGTTCTTGCCAAAAAGATCCCCGTTCGGCGGCAAGTTCCGACGACGCCCTGACCATTGATCGAGCTAGAAGCAAACCGCTGTGAAAATCAGAAATCGCATCTAAAGGCGAAAAGTATAAGCGACTAGCTTGGGCAGCACTAATCGCAGTATCAGGCACGCAGTTCAGCGGATCAAATATCCAAACCTCGCCGTTTTTTTTGCGATCAACAGCTGTCGCAGAAAAAATATCAGGCTTTGTACTTGTAACAACAGTCGGACCTTTAGCGGCCAAAACGTTAGGGATCACGACATTTCTAGTCTTGCCACACCGGGGAGGACCAACTACCAACAAATGAGACTCTTCGGATAGGTAATTGTTGTCGTCGTTGCTGCTTACTAAGAACATGACCAATATCCTTTTGTCTTCGCGAAATCTCTTTGTTTGCTATTTCTGCACATTGCTCTGAATGGAACCAACGAAAAGCCTAAAGCAATAGTGACAATAATGTCGACACAGCGGCTTTGGAGGCCCTTCTGATGCAAGACACCCAAAAACCTTCAATTTACTTCGCTTGGCCAGTTGACAGCAATTGCCAGCAGTTATCAACGTATATAGGTGGCAAAAGTCACAAAACTAGCGAACTCAAAATAGGCAAACGAAAGCAAACAGCCACCGTTTTTAGTCTGTCATCGCAATAGGAAATTTCCTCTATGCCGCGATTTCTTGCGCAGCTTCTCGTCTTACCGAGCGCGCTCCAAGTACAAAATATGACACCCCAGCGACGATAAGACCGGCAAAAACCGAAAAATCCGCCCCGTTGGTCATCTCGGATACGATGCTTACATAATGAGGACTTAGGTCAATTGTGAGCAATGCAGCACCCATGCCGAGTAACTGCGCAATGATTCCTGGAATATGTACGCCGCCATTTCGATAATATAAACCGCGCTCACTTGTATCTTGTAGATCTGCTGCGGAATAGCGCATATTGCGCAATAGCCAGTCGACTAGGTACACAGCGGTCCAAGGCACCACCCATACGATTATAAATAAAATAAATTCCTGCAAAAGCGCATTAAATGACGCCGCAAAGAGCGCATAAGCGGTGAGGATTGTCGAGACTACGGTATCAATCAATACAGCTTGCCATCTCGTAATCTTGACACCTATAGCTTGCAAGGTGACACCTGACGAGTACAAATCAAGGCTATTGATAGCAAATAGTTGGAAAATTGCCACGATTAAATAGGGCCACACGAACCACGATGAAAACGCGTTTGCGATGCCAGTAATACTCCCGGACGCACTGCCAGCAAATGTTGCAACAGCTGCGCCAAGTATCATCAGGATAACTGATGGTACAAAAGTACCTAAAAACACCCACCAAACAGTGGCTTTTTTTGAAGAATCTGCAGGCAGATAGCGCGAATAGTCATTACCGTTTTCCGTCCAACCCAAACCAGATGCGGATAGAATAAACGCCAGTCCCTCAAGCATCGTTTGCCAGTTTGCTCCATGGTGAACAGCATGGACATTTACTTTACCAAGGGTCAACATCCCGAGAACAACAAAAAGCACCAAAAATGGTATGAAAAGCACCTTTAAAGTCTTCAAAATTGTTTGATGGCCAAACAGCGGCAGAACTAGCTGGATAGCGGCAGCGCCAAGAATCAGCACCACCTTTAGGGCAGTCGAACTGCCGTATCCGAGCTTTCCGGCCAAAGCAAGACCGGCCAATACGATTAGCGCGAGACCTTCAGTTTCAAAACCTACCTGAGTGAGCCAGTTGAAGGTGGCGATCAACTTCGAGCCTTTAGGGCCGAAACTAGCTCGATTGATGATAAAAGTTGTCGTGCCCGCTTCAGGACCTTGCAAACTCGTCAGCCCGAGAAAGATATAAGATAGGTTTCCCAAAAAAATGATCACTACCGCTTGAGCAAATGAAAGTCCAAAGCTCATCAGTACGGCTCCATAAACCAAGATTTCTACGTTAAAAATAGCACCTCCCCACATCCAAAATAAACTCGATGGTTTTGCCCACCGCTCAGATGCAGGAATATAATCGATGCCGCGACGCTCGATTTCTCCAAATCCACTGTCAGTTATTTGTTCCCGATTTGAATCTGTGGTCAAAATCTAACCTTTCGTTAAAAACTAAGCCCTTATGATTTGTTGCTCAAACATGTCAAAACTAGATGTTTGTGCTCAGTCGATATAACGACGAAGGGAACGTCGCATCGCTAAGGTTATTCTGTCGGCTGCAGTGTGGGCTTCCAATCTAGGGTCTAGCGCAAACCCAGGAGTATTGTACTTTTCTTGCAGCCACAGATCCTCCCGTAAAACTTCCAATTCGAAGTCAATCGCCTCTTGCATCGAAAGGGTTCCAAAACCAAGGTCGTTACGCCAAATTAGAGTGTACAACTGCGAAACACACTCTTCCACCGGCGATATAAAAAAACCAATCACCATAGTTCCGCCAGTCTCCACAAATGACAACTCCAGCGACATGGAAAAAGGTACCGCATAGTTATAAGTCATATCTCTACGCTGCTCTAAATTTCGCTTCCCAATGCCAACACCTGGGTCTTCACGATTGAGAAACTTATGACTGTAAAAAGCGCTAAAACCCACGTCGCTTTCTTGCACGTTATATGGCGCTACACGCACCGATAAAGCATCACCAAATGTCTTAGAGTGTACAAATGGGAAATGGGCCATATCTAAAAAGTTGTCTGCTAAATACCCCGCATGTTGCCCTGCGACAATCATGGGAAGTTCGCCTCGCTCATACTGAGCGTCTTTATCCTGAGCAATTTCAAGCAGGGGTACTTTTGGGGTATCTGGAGCTAAGAACACCAGTCCGTAACGTTCTTCGACCTTGGCCGCGCAAGTCAAACTTGCATTTTTGGGTATCGCTTGCGAATCTCCAAGTGCTGGGATATACGTACAGCGTCCTTCAGCTGAAAAGCGCCAACCGTGATATAAACATTCGATACCGTCTGCAAAAACACTTCCCACCGAAAGAGGCGCGCTTCGGTGAGGACAACGATCTAAAAACGCTTGAATCTCGCCATCAAAGCGATAAAGCACCCAATCCTGACCCATAAGACGAGCTCTAACCGGACGATCCTGAATATCACTGGAAAATGCTACTGGGTGGAAAAACGATCTCAGCCCAGAGTTTAGATTGCCCAAATACCTTGTAGAGCCAAAGGTCATACACTACACCTCGAGCTAAAGTTACGCCTTGTAAACGCGGCACAAACGAAAATCTACGTTGCGAAATCGACGATAAATAACGACGTTTTAACTCACGAAAACCAATAATCGCACCTTAGGATTAAATTTACCTTGTTATTTATTCCACCAGCAAGAACTGCCATTAACGATGGGTTAATTTTAGCGAACCTGCCAAAACCCATTCGACAAGGTCTCCTCATACTTTGGCATCCAGAAAAACAAAGTCAATTAAGCTTCAACGACCGATACCTGTAGGGCAACAAACTAATTACGCAGTTATTACAAACATCTCGGACAGTTCAGTCTTTTGCTAGTTCGGTGATAAAGTCATCAAAGGATTCAAGGAGCGACTGTGTAAAAGCCCCGAGAATAGCCGATCCTTCAGCTGGAGACGATCCTCGTGGATCACCGAGTATCCCGTTGCTCGCAATTGACTCCACACCGCCTTTTTGCAACGCATAAAGGATTTCAGTGGGGCTGCCGATGGCACCTTGAGCTAGTTTGTCTGTGCGGACTATTTTTGCATCTAACGCCAGCATTGCCGATGTTTCAGTTCTACCCGCGTGTAAATCAGGTGTTTCAAGTCCTGGAACCACACCCGGACCCGACCACTTTAATGCCGCTTGGGTCAAAACTCGTGGAGTAGGCCACCATGAGAATACGCGTCGCCCGCCTAACCCTAGCTTGTCTACAACTCGTTGAATCACTTCAGCATTTCCACCGTTGGCAGTCATAAACCCGACGCCCTTAAAGCCACTGGCCGCCAATCCCAGTTCAAGTAACATGTCTTGCAACAAAGACTTACTAAGTGACAGCGTTCCCATGAAACTTGAATGCTCTTCACTAGAGCCGTAACGAAGATAAGGTGCCAGCAGAACGTCGTGAGATCTAAATTGTGCCAGAGAACCCGCTAACGCTTCAGTTAGAATTGAGTTTGTTCCCAACGGAAGGTGAGGACCGTGCTGTTCCGTTGCGCCAACTGCAAAGATTAACACTCTGCGCGGCGCTAGTTGTGCAACCTCTTGGAATGTCAGGTCTTCAAGACGCATCGTGCCTAGTCTCCCAGAGCATTTAAGCGCCGAATATGAGGATTAAAGTACAAACTCACCTCGTGGCCATCCATGGGGAGCGATGCAATACAACTTCAAACCCTAAAACAATGCGCCCACGCACAACAATTACTTTATGCACAGCTTCGATCTTATCGGCAATTCGAAACCTAATCACACCGCACCTAATTACATCCAATGCAAATTATTCGGCAAACTAGAAATAATTACAAGACAATTTTATGACCATCGTTTGCTACAGTCTTTAAACGCAAAGGATTCGGTCTAAATCAAAACGTTGCGCTTTAGGGGTTTTGGCCTAAGAGAAACAACTGTTCCTACAACCTTACCATTGCCGCGCACACAATCTGGGTCGGGATCATCAAGCGAAGCACCTGTATGAAACTTGGCGGCCATGCAACCGCCTTGACAACTTGAGAAAACAGAGCAACTTTGACAACTTTTTGGCCCATCAGTTTCTCTAAATTGTTCAAACAACGGTGATTTTTCCCAAACTTCACGAAATGACATTTCTCGAACGTTACCAGCTTTAAATGCCGGGTGAATGGTAAAAGGACATGCGTAAACGTCACCGACTGGATCAACAAGACAAACCACCTTGCCAGCCCCACACATATTTAGTCCCTCAAGAGAACCACCAAGAGGCGCCAGGTGAAAAAACGAATCCCCAGTTAGTACGTCCTTGTGATTAAGAAGCCATTCATGAAGCACCTCGTACTGCTGTGCACTGGGGCTAAGTTCCTGATATGAATTCGCGCCGCGTCCTGACGGACGTAGACGAGTAATCCTCAAACTTGCCCCAAATTGTGCAGCCAATGTATACAAATCATCTACGTGTTCAATATTGTGTTTGTTTATCACGACTGAGATCTTGGTGGATGAAAAATTACTTCGCCTAAGGTTATCCAATGCTATTAGAGCCCGATTATAGGAACCAGCTCCTCTGACAATATCGTTAGACGCCTGGTCATGTCCGTCGATCGAAACTTGGACATCAACATTGTCATACCGAGACAGTTTCCGCGCTGCAGCGTCATCTAAGAAATATCCATTCGTAGAAAACTTAATTCCAATCCCAAGGTTTTGAGCACGGTCAAGTATTTGGAAGAAGTCCCGCCTCAACATAGGTTCGCCGCCGCCGATATTGATATAAAATACCTTCATGGCTGCCAGGCTGTCAAGCAGCTCGTAGGCTTCGTCAAGGCCAAGCTCGCCTGGTGCTCGCGATCCCGAATCGCTCAAACAATGTGTGCATGACAGGTTGCACCCATAAGTGATTTCCCAAGTAATAGAGATAGGAGAACTTAGACCCGACTTAAAAAGTGCTTTTAAATCCTGATACATTTAATTCCTTTGCATCAAGACAGAGTCCGATGTTCAAAATTCACAATTCCCTTAGCCTCAAGTTGTGTAATAGCGTTTGTCACCTGAACTTCTGAGTAACCTCGGGCTACAAGACCATCGATTAATGAATCGGTAGAAGGAGCCGAACAAAGGTGATCCAATATTTCAAGAACGAGTTGTGAACGTATGACGACAAGCGACCGAGTCGAATATTGGTATAGCAAAGCGCCAAACTTCTCGCAGCGATATGAAAAGTCACGATTTAAACTTAACAATTTCGCCTCAATCTATCGTTTACTCAACGCTGGTGGCTACTCAAACGATTGCAAGACCGCAAGAATTATCACTATTCCAAGGTAAGCCGATACCTCAACTTGCCAATACGTCGGATTTTCTAATAAACTCCGCACATGGAATCGATAGCAACGATATCTATAACCAAGTCGTCATCCGTTGCTATATCCACGCCGTCACCAGTAGCATTTGAATACGTTTCTGTATTAATCTGTTCAACCATATAACGTATAATATCGCAAATATTAAAGCTGAGTCTATCAATTTCAAGAATTTTCCTAGGGTTTATACGGTAGTAATCATGCCGAAATGAATAATTCCATTCGTAAACGCCCCGTTTAATAAACTCACATAACACTAACACCTGACACGGGCAAAGATAAAAAGAAATCTCACAGGCATCAACTACCAAAGTGCCACTTCACAAGGGAAAATAATATCTCTTTGAACTCCAACCGATCAACGCAAGTTGCTACAAACTAAAGTATTTTCAATTCAAGCAACAATAACGATTTCGAACATTACAAATTTACAGTCACTGTAAGCATCACATTATATTGATTATTTCGCTTTGCGTGGTTTTATTCCCAATACAAGGTAGAGATCCACTAAGTCGGCTAATTGCTCCAGGTTGAACCCGAGCAGCTCACGAACTTTGCTCAATCGATATCTCATGGAATTTGGGTGTATTCCAAGTTCCATTGCGGCCGCGACGATATCTAAGTTGCACTCTAAATACGCACGGAGCGTAGTAATTGCGTAGCGCTCATTATCCAAAATTGCCAGAATCTCTCTTTGCTTGATATTGAGGTTCTCAGAATTTACCTGCGCGAGAATCCACGTGAGCATAGTGCACTCTTTAAAGAACAACACATTTACGTCGTTTGATGAATTTAACGCCTCCTCCGAAGCGGCTTGAGCTTGTCTAAACCCGCTCTTGAAGTTGTCTGGACTCGAAACGGTGTCCGAAATTCCAATTACTAATTCAAAATCCTGCACCAAGTTCAAACA
>JAJYGT010000170.1 GCA_021785005.1 Actinomycetes bacterium | reverse complement strand
AATCCAAAAAAAAACGCCTTGGCATTTCAAATTATTGGTAGTGGCCACAATCATTTATCTAATATATCGGTTTGTTCAACTGGTAATGTGGCTGACTCATCATCTTTGATTTGGACGGTTTCGTCACACGAATGAGTGCGTGGTAGTCATTGTCTATGAACCCATCAAACCAAGGGTGATTTGGCGACAAGGTACCGTAGTTCTTGGGTGTTCATACGGTTTATTTTGATTTGACACTCGCTCAAGCAGACGTAGGCGACCTATCTTCATTTAAATTTTAGGTTTATGAGCTAGGGTAACGTATCGTTATGCATAGCCTTCAACGGTCAGTTTCTAAAGTTTTGTCAAACGACTCAGAATCTCGATATTGGGAATTGTCGGTCTTGGGGTTGATCATCGTATTCGTCTACACCAGCTTGGTTCACCAGGCTGACTTCTTGGTCTTTGCACATGCGGCCGAAAAACTCATTCACGGTATCAACCCATTTCCAGATCCAACTTCAAAAAGCGTTTACTCTGGGCATTCGTATGTCTATCCGACCTGGGATCTTATGCTTTTGGTTCCGTTTGTAATACTTCCATTTCATTTTGGAACAGCGGTGTTTATTGTATTGTCTTACTATGCCTATGTGCTTGGCGTTAGGATTCTACGTGGTCCAAGCGTTATAGATCTGCTGGTAGTAGCTATTGCAACTCCAGTAATCATAAGTTTGCAAATGGGAACCATTTCGCCGTTTTTGTTTCTTGGTTTAGCATTTCTTTGGACCAAGCGGGACCGGGTAATCTCGGCTGCGATGGTGCTCAGCTTGGTTGCGACAGCGAAATTACTTCTTCTGCCGCTATTTTTGTATTTCCTGCTAACAAGGCGATATCGTACTTTTGTCTTTGGGGGAATATTTTCCGCACTAATACTTGGTGTGAGTTTTGCTTTTGGTCCAATATCACCTGGCGCATATGTCAAGATTCTAGTATCACTTTCAACCCATGAAATGCCTAGCGGATGGTCGCTCGCTGGAATTGTAAGTTCGATAGGACTTGTACATTTCGAAAACGAACTTGTGGTCCTTTCGGCTGTGCTTGTATTGCTTGGGGTTGCATTTATGCACTTCAGGCGTTGCGGAGATGAACGTATTGTATTTCTAGGCGCGATAGTGATTTCGTTGGTTGCAACGCCTATTTTTTGGAGTAGCTATCTTCCAATCTTGTTGGCTGGTCTGTTGATTTGGCCAATTGACACAATGGTGCTAGCTGTGTTTTCTTCGCTGTCATGGTTTTTAGTAACGCCCGATTTGGCTGGCGCATATAGAGATATCTTTGGTTTATTAATTGCTGGTCTTTTGGCTGTTGGTGCATTGCTTCAGTACAGGGCTACGGCTCCACAGCTAGAAAAGCCATTGCGGGGTAGAGCACTTCGGAAGTTTTTCACTGGTGATATCACTGGCCGCGTCATTTTATATCTTGCGTTTAGTACAAGTTTGGCAGTGGCGGTGCTCGCGCCACAAATGTTGCCTTCAATTGTTGTTCAGGAGTCGATGTTTTTAACGTTTTGGATTGCAGTGACGCAATCAGGCAATTGCAAGTTAGGTATGCGTGCGGTAATCGGTAGTGAGTTTGACGGGGCTTGGTCTTCAAAAGGCGATGCAGTTTGATAGAAAGGCATCGTGTTGGTCACCATAGTTTTCAAAGCGGGTAGCCAATGGCCATAATCCAGGGTCTACGATGTCAAATTGTAAATACTGTCTTATAACGCGCGTTGGTCATAGTTGTGCCGGGTTTTAGGTAATGTAGGAAAACATTCCGTTCTGTTTCTCGGTCGATGTCAGAAGAAATTCTAGGGCGCACATCAGCTGAAATTTCGCGTTAGTCGATAACTAAGATGACTCAATCCTTGGTTTCGCGCATGTCGTGGATCGTTTTTCATGTTTGCGCAGAATAAACCTTCAATAGGAATACGATATGTCTTTTGTCGAGTGATTCGAACTACTCCAGTGCTGAGCTGAAATCACAAGAGTTTGTCAAATTTCTGAGAAATTGTTTTCTGCGTTTCAAAGTATTTTTGCTTGCTTTTCGCGTATCAATGATCGTTGACGTATGTGCAAGTCGATGTGCATTGCTATCACATGCGCCAAACTGCTATCATGAAAGTATGAAGCAGATTATTACACGTGTTGACGACGACTTGGCCCAAGCGATTAAGATTTGCGCAAACAGAACCGGTGAATCGGTGAATTCTTATGTGAATCGGCTTTTGCGCGCTGCAGTCGCCGAACCTGGCACATCGCGTAATGCGTGGAAGGCGAAGGCGATCGCAGATGGACGATTGATCTCTAACACATTCACCGATGGAAATGGTCGAATTCCAAGCAACATGCAAGGCAAAAAGCTTCGTACGCCAGCTGGGTATGTGACCAATGCAGTGAGTGATGATCGCGACGAGCGTTGATTATTTTTGCCGATACCAGCGCTATCGGAGGTACATACTTAGGTGACGAGGCCGACGGTAGGTGGATCAGCAAAATTATATTTAATGGTCCAGATCCCGTTGTGGTAAATGAGTTAGCAAATGTAGAGTTTGCAAGTTTGCTTGTACGCGCAAAATCAGATGGTCGTCTCGATTCGACTGATATGGAGGATTGCCTTATTTCCTATAGGCAACATACTGCCAATGATGGTCCAATAGGAGTGGTTCCTATAACCGGCGAAACGTTCGTCCGTGCGCAACAGTTTGTTCTTCAGGTCTCGGTACGTTCGCTTGATGCGATACACCTTGCATCGGCGCAATTATTGGCTGAGACCAGCAATGAAAATGTGGTGATATTGACGCTTGACCTTCGACAGGCGGTTGCAGCCGAGGCTCTCGGATTGACTTTACTAAAGATTCCTAAAAGTAATTATCCGTAATCAATCGAGTAATCGTTGCGCAATAGTACAACCGCAGTCAATCACTTGTTCCGTATTGATCGTTTGTATTAATGCGTCGCTTTTTGAGTTTCAGCCAAGCCAAAAATCACGGTCATAATTTAGACATTCGCACTGGATCACCAAATGGGAACTTGTCACGTGTGTCTACAATTCTGACGATGAAATTATAAAGGTTTTGTTATGAGGCTTGATCGGATGATTAGTTCGCGTTGCCGCCCACATACTGAGTATTTTTGCGCGCATTCGATGGTTGCATCTCTTGATGTGTATCGTTGGTTCCTTCAAGTACACTTTCGCTAATGTTAAAAACGGTTCGCAGTGTTGCCGCGTTAATCAAGTAATCTGAGTTTGGTTCCACAACAATAGTCTCGGTATCGTGCCTACTTTGGAGATTCGACCTCCACTCCTTGACGAAGAGCTGCCTCACGAAGGCGGTCATCGTACGTGAAGAGCACACTAAGTGTCGAACCCATAGAAAGTGCGGCGGCAAGGTGGATCGCGTCCAATGATCTCAATCCTGTTGGCTCTAAGTCTCCTGCGAGATCAAGCAAAAGTTCATCCAGTCGGATAAGGTGAATTGTTCTGAAAAGCCGGCGGGCATGTCCAACAAGGTACTCATTCCCAGATCGTCGCAGCGCGCGCATAACTTCTGTGCGAAGCAACATGGCTGACGCTTGGTTCGGAAAGCTTTTCAATCGAGCGTGAAGTTGAGCCGATTCAGGCTCGGCGAGAAATAGTTTCAGAAACGCCGAGGAGTCAAGATAGGCAATATTATCGTTCATCGTTACGTAGCTCTGCGAGAGCTTCTGATGGAAGCATGGGTTGCAAAGACTCGAACGGAAGTCCCATTTCGTCCGCTACAGCCAAGAGGTCGCCAGTAGCTTCTACAACACGCCCTTCAAGTATCAATTGTTCGAGAACACTGGGCTGAAGAGGAACGATCCTAGCGATTGGGTTGCCGCGATCGGTAACAATTATTGCCTCGCCACGAAGTACGCGTTTCAGAACGGTACTTACATGTTGTTTTAATTCTCTGATTCCGACGCTATCATCCATAGTGTCTACATTGTAGCACAAATAATTTTTAATTTATGTCTGTTCGAAAGTTGATAAATTTGGTGTTTAATTCACACTGGAATATTGCCCTAGTGTTCTAATTTGGAATTTGATTGAATTGATGGCAATTAATAATTGCTACCCTTGTTTTTTCTTGTGCGTGATAAGACTGGAAGTTTATTATGTGTTGAAAAGTGGGCCGGAGTCCAACGGCAGTAGTTGTTGACGAGAGCGATCGGATATATTTCGAATCGGTCATCTAAAAGACGACCTCGCCCCAGAATCAAGTGTTTAGAGTAAAGATTGCCTTAATGTGTGGTGATGGGATACCCGCTGTGAAATGGCTCAGTCCCTTGGTACCAGCAAACAAACTGTCTCTAAGTGGAGTTACGTTTCGCAACCTACGGAGTAAGTGTTCCAAATGATACTCCAAGATGGAAACGCTCGACTAGTTTGGCCCCAACCGTTGAATTATTATGGCGAGCTGCACTCGGAGATTTGCATGGTATTTTGAGTTTGTTAGATTTGTTTCAACGTCTTGGTGCTTTGATTTATTAAGATCGGTTCCTCATTGGGGATGGTGCCAATAACTAAATAAAAGCAGCGATTGGCGCGAGCATGCAAGTTGCAAGGCCGTCAACGTGCAGTTCTCAATGACCATTGACATTATGGGAGCAGCTACGAGATACTCACCGGAAGTTCGTCATCACGCACACCTTACAGCGATATATTATCACTGCGGTATTAATTGTAAGAGGGCGGGCATTGAGTACATTGCCAACAAAATTATGAGTTTCAAGCAGGTTCCAAGTTCTAGTTCCGTGGGCTAAGCTTTATTTGCCGTAAATGGTTGCGGGCTGTAGCGCAGCTTGGTTAGCGCGCTTGACTGGGGGTCGAGAGGTCGGAGGTTCAAATCCTCTCAGCCCAAAGACACAGTAACTTATAGTTACTTACTTTTCTA
>JAJYGT010000120.1 GCA_021785005.1 Actinomycetes bacterium | reverse complement strand
TTCGATTGAGAGTGTTTTTAGTGTTGATGACGTCGTGGATACCCCAGAAAAACTTGGTAGAAACCAAGTACGAATATCTAGGCCACCGTAATTTGCGCAGTGCCGCACCCATAAGTATTTCGGATTTGCCGCCCGCATAAACTTCTGCGTTGTCAAAGAAATTTACCCCAGCGTCTTTTGCCACCTGCATGGTTTTCGTCGCAAGGTCTTCGTCTACCGCTGTTCCGTAGGTAACCCAAGAGCCTATTGACAATGCGGATACTTTGATTCCTGATCGACCTAAGCGTCGGTATTCCAATTCGTTCCCCTTCAATTCGTTTAACTTGACTCTAGTATTTCAACCAGAACCTGCTCATAAATATTCTTTTTTGTGGGTGAAACTTGGAATGATGCTTCAATTGCGGGCAAACACAATTGATTTGTCGTTGTAAGTTATCTAGCGCACATGGAGCGCGAACTACCGCAAAAAACCAAAATGGAGTTTCGGAAATCAAAAGAAGTACATTTGGATTTTTTAAAATGCCAATCTGAAACTTACCCATACTTGTAAAATGGTCAGTCACAACTGTCTGTTTGTGCGTATTCACGTGGTCTAACCCAAGAACCAAGAGGTGCTAAACCCTATCAAATCAACACTTATTTGATCAATGTGTCAACGGCCACGAATAAATTCGTAAATATTGCCAATGGGAAATGTAGGGATATGGACATTCGAGTTGCGTGCTAGAACAATACACAGCGTGGTTAGTTTTAGATCCTAGAGATCTTGGTTAGCTTAGCTTGGCTTGTGGCTATCACTAAAAACATTTCAAACCAATGTATGCCCCGCCTTAGACAATGATGAATTTATCGGCGAGGTCGATCAGCACATCAAGACGGATTCTTTTTCTCCTTTAGGCCTATATCGCGTATTCCAAATGCATTGAAGCGGTTGCCTGTCTGTGAGACTTCAAGTGGATGGTTGAATAATTTAGTGATGAGGTCGGAAGTCAACTCCTTTTTGATTTCCCCGTCGGCTAATAAATGGCCGTTTTCGCCAAGCGCCACAAGTCTGTGGAATGAAGGCGGAATTTCCTCTAAGTGATGGGTCACTAACACAGTTGTCGTACAAGGATTGTCGTTGACCAGATAATCGATTCTTTCAATGAATTTTTCGCGCGCCCCAAGGTCTAAACCGGCCGTTGGTTCGTCTAAAAGTAGAAGTGCAGGGTTTGGCATAAGTGCTCGAGCGATTCCTATTTGTTGTCGTTCACCCATGGAGAGTTCACCCAGCTGTCGCTCGATGGACTTGCTAAGTCCAGCGACCGCTATTAGTCGCAATGCGCGTTTGGTTTGTTCAGAAGTTGGTTTTAACCAATAGTGCGCGGATACTTGATCGATTCCGGTTAGCACGGTCTCTAAGACTGTCATCGAGCGGTTTAGTGAATCTATTGATGCAGAACCTCCGACGCCGATGTGTTTTCTGAGTTCGCGCAAATCTACCTTTCCAAGTTCGTACCCAAGTATTCGAGCCACTCCACTCGTTGGTCTAAGCGAAGCGCCTAAAACTCGGAAAAGGGTGGTTTTACCAGCACCATTCGGACCTAGCACGACCACCCGCGAACCGTTGGATATCTTTAAAGTGATACTTGAAAGTAACGTTCGGCCGCTGGTACGGATTGTCAGTGCGTCGAGTTCTATCGCGTTATCTGTTCCAAACATAAATACTTTCGTTATGCCTCAAGTTCAAGCTGTTGATTAGCTGGTACCATGGGGTTTTACCACGGTGCAATCGGTAGTTTATCCTCCTGCAGGGCAATATCGGAGAAGTGATCTCCAACTATTTTTATGCACGGATTAGGTTCTATGAAATTAAGGGGATTTAGATGCCAATTGCCTGAGAATCCCTGGATGCTCAAATATTATCAAAAAAATAATATTTGTAAAAAAAATCAAAGTTCCGCGGGTTTTAAGCCGAATAACTACATAAGGGTAATTTACCCATGGGAAGCGAAGCACTAGGGGCGATGGTGATCAAAGATATTGCAGGCAAAATTGCTCCATTGGCTCGAGCTACCGGTGCAATTTCGTCGTCTATCCAGTTGTTGATTGACCATTTTGATTTAGATGGCGGTTTTTTGGTTGAGCGTGCTACGTTTTCAAGGGCACGCGTTTCGGGACAGGTGCTGCTAACGTTTGGCAAAAGTTATGGCATAATCGCAGGCGATGACATTCGTATATCATCTCGCCAAGGGGCGAAAGATTCTAAAACGCCACGGGATCAAAACGGTGATTTTCTTGTGTCCTCACCGATTTTGCCGTCGTTGCTCTTTATGGAGGGTAACGACAATCCTCAGTGGCTTGAAGTCAATAGATCTTTTTTAGTGGGACCTATACAGCTAATGACGGCCCTCTCAGTTATGCCAGAGATGATTTCGATGCCTGAGCATCAACTAATTCTTTTTGACACTCGACCGTCGCCCACAACATCAAGGGAAATTTCGTCGGCTCTATTGGGTATCGGACCGCTGTTAGCTAAAGTGATTGAATCTTCGCACACCTCATGGGCGCGAGAGGCGGTAACGTCACAGGTCTTGAGTCAGGCAGAGCGAGATCCACTGACCGGGGTGCTAAACCGCTTTGGTTGGGAACGAGCGCTTGAGGTGCTAAAGAATAGTGATCCAGGTCTAGATTACACGATTGTCGCATTTGATTTGGATAACCTGAAAATAATTAATGACAGTTCGGGTCATGCATCTGGAGACGTTTACATACGGCGCTTTGCTGAAATATTGCGAAGTATATGTCGTTCGAATGATATAATCGCACGTCTTGGAGGTGACGAGTTTGTGCTTCTGGCTCCCAAAATGACGCCACCCGGAGCACGCGATTTTGCTCGTCGACTTGAAGGACAATTAATTCAAGCTGGTGTGTTTGTTTCTATGGGACACGCGTGCGATAAGACTCCACTGCGCGTACAAGAACTCTTGTCTGTTGCCGACAAAATGATGTACTCCAACAAGAAGTACAAAAAGACCATCGCGATGACCGGGTCTTTATTTGGTACTTTGGGTTAGGTCAGCTATTTTCTGCTTGGTTCTTGACAAAAAAATATGCTTGTCTCGAATATTCGTTTGCGTTACATTGTTTAGGCTGCACAACCCCTAGGACCAGATGGTTCCGGCTAGACAACGCAACAAGTTCGACAAAATTTTTGCTTGGGAATTTAATTGCTATCGTGCTGTCTGGGATTTTGCGGTTTCATTTTTGTTTAAGTAGATGGAGCAAAAGAAGGGTTTGCTGGCTCGTCACCCCCCTGTGATTAGGATCGGAGCCAGCGCTTGGTTCGATTTGGTCAGACGAGAGCCGCCGTTCTCATCACAAACGTGAACCAATATCACTTTCGGTGGTTTTGGCGTTCACCTTGAGTGTTTTTATAAGATTTGCGTCATTATAAAGAAACTATTTGCTTTCGACAAGATTAGAACTTATCTAAGACTCTGATCTATTTCAGTCAGCAATACGACTTGGTGAATTCGTAGTGTTAGCTCACACGGTGTATCTTTCGACTTCACATGTGGTCGTCTTGAGCGCGAAAATGCGCACAATTGGCTCTAAGCCTTAGAATGCGAAGTGAGCCCTGCCGGATAAGAGTATTTCTTTCTATAGCCCACGCATAAAAAAGCGCGTACTTGTCACAACACCTGAATGTTCAAAGACCTACAAAACGGCAAAATCAAAGTTTGGCGGAGCGGTGCTACGATGTCGGCATACTTTACCTGAAATGAACACTGATAGCGCATATGACTCCGCGAAGTAGCCCTTACTGTGTTTGGGATCCTTGGCTTAACCTCGGTAATGTGTCGAACTGAAATAGTGTGGCCGATTATCCGCGGTGCAAGCGTAGATGTCGGGCTGGTTGCGCTAAATCTCGAACGACAGTTAAGGAGACGAGACCTGAATTAGGGTGTTACTTGGGTCGGTGTGTTTCGGGGAGATTGCTATGTCAAGTTTTTCAAAAATGGACTACTTTTTCAAGCCACGGTCAATGGCTGTTATAGGCGCGTCAGACGATCCAAAGCGCATTGGTGGCAGGCCAATTTATCATTCTCTGGCAGCTGGTTTTAAGGGCGCGATCTATCCAGTCAACCCAAAATATACAGAGATATTTGATCTAAAATGTTACCCATCACTTGCAGAATTGCCAGTGGCGGTTGACTTGGCGGTTGTTGCCGTTTCCCAGAAGCTGGTTCCCGCTGTTGTTGTTGATGCTATACGATCTGGTACCAAAGCCTTAATTATTTTTAGTTCGGGCTATGCCGAAGTAGGTGAAGTTGGGGTAAAAGCTCAGCTCGAATTGGTTGACACGCTCAATGAGAGCGAGATCAAACTTCTAGGACCAAATTGTTTAGGCACTATAAATACTGAAATAGGCCTGATGGCCACCTTTAGTGCAACGTTGGATTCTGGCGCAATATTGGCAGGCAAGGTAGGCTTTGCTTGCCAAAGTGGTGCTTTTGGCTCCTATTTTCTCGCACTTGCTCGCGAACGCGGAATAGGCGTAAAATATTGGGCTTCAACAGGAAACGAATCGCAAGTTACGGTGGCAGATTGTATTCGTTATTTTGCGACGCTCGATGAGGTAGAAGTTATTGCCGGTTATTTAGAGGGAATACAAAGTGCATCTGAATTGGCTTCGGCTCTAATTGCAGCACAGGCTGCCAACAAACCTGTCATCTTGCTAAAGGCTGGTACAAGCGAAATAGGCAGACAGGCTGCCCTTACTCATACTGGTTCGATTGTCGGAGACGACGCGATCTTTAGTGCACTGTTAGAGAAATATGGAGCATATAGAGTTAGCACAATTGAAGATCTCATCGATGTGGTCGACGCTTGCACCATGGGGTCGTTTTT
Organism: Actinomycetes bacterium; assembly: GCA_021785005.1. Lineage (GTDB taxonomy): Bacteria > Actinomycetota > Acidimicrobiia > Acidimicrobiales > Acidimicrobiaceae > Acidithrix. Next base: position 107 of record JAJYGT010000120.1, on the reverse strand, counting down.
GAAAGGGTCGAATCTGTGCGTAATGACAATGTCAGGAGGCGTAGGCATACTAATGGCGGATACAGCGGCGAAAGTCGAGCTTGATCTCGTGCCACCACCTGCGAGCG
>JAJYGT010000034.1 GCA_021785005.1 Actinomycetes bacterium | reverse complement strand
TTGAAAGCTGGTAGCGCAAAAGTAGTCTTTACGGCCAGTGCTGCTGTGTATGGAAATCCTCCGAGTTCGAAATTGCCAATCGATGAATCATTTCCGATGGTTCCTTTGTCCCCATACGGGGCCTCAAAGCGTGCTGCGCTTGATTATTTAGACTTGTATCGTTCAAGCCACGATGTTGAATATACAGCCCTTGTCATGGCCAATATTTATGGTCCTAGACAAGGTGGGTCTCGAGAGTCTGGTGTTATTTCAATCTTTACAAAGCGTTGTTTGTCAGGTCGACCCAGCATGATGTATGGAGACGGACAACAGACTAGGGACTTCGTGTATGTTGGAGATGTTGTGGACGCAATGATTCGTTCGATTGACAACGCAGGTGGCTTGGTAGTTAATATCGGTACCTCGGTGGAGACGAAGATATCTACGCTTTATGAGTTGATCGCCAAGGAGACTGGTTGCACGCTGCGGCCAAGAATGCTGCCGCAAAAGCACGGTGAAATTGAACGTTCAGTGCTTTCGAATGCCAGAGCTTTGACTCAACTTGGTTGGAGGCCTTTCACTGAACTTCCCCAAGGCATTGAAGAACTTGTTGACTGGTATAGGCGTAATCCAGATGAGTATCTTTATATTAAAAATAGATCCCGTCTCGACATGGATCCTGCGATTTGACAAAATTAGCTCTGCTGGCCGAAATCGGTTAGACAATTTTATCGGCGTTGATTTGTGTGCAAGTTTAATTTTGCATATGCATGGTGTTCAGCGAAAAAGATCGCTACTGTATGCCCGAATGACTTCATCTTGAATTGAAGATTCACGAAAATGTACTTTTGGGATTCCACGCACGATTATCGCAGGAATATTTCCGGCCTTTGGCTTGACAAGTTCTGCAGCAGCCGCAATTTCATCAGCTAGTGCGATTTCAGTAACTTCTAGTTTCTGTCCATATGCATCATTCGTACCACGTAAGTCAACGATGGCAGCTATTCCAGCAACTCCAAGTGCGACGTCGCAAACGCCATTTCGCCAAGCACGGCCAAAAGTATCAGAGACGATAACACCGACGGTTTTACTGGTCTTGGCTTTGATCCGGTCTCGAATCCTTCTAGCGGACCTATCAGGATTGAGGGGTAGTAGTGAGACTTCTCCACTTGTTACGTTTGACTTGTCGATCCCAGCATTGGCGCAGATATATCCCGAGTTGGTCTCGGTAATAATTAGATCGCCTCGGCGACGAAGTATTCGACGTGACTCGCTATACACAAGAGTTTCAATCTGCGCCCGAACGTCTTCATCGAGCTTTAGTTTGACGATTCTACCTTCGGCTTTTGAGACAACTTTTTGAGTCACGACCAATACGTCATAGTCGTCGGGTTCGTAACATTCCAAGATTGCATCAGCGAGGTTTTGGTTGGCGATGATTTCGCCCACACCTTGAATGGGAATGACAGATATTGCACCGTCGTACATCAATTTCATTAACCCGCTTTGGCATCGAGGAAGGCACGGACAGTTGATGCAAGTGCGATACTAGCTTTTTTGTCAGACATAATTGTGTCTGTGATTTTGACTTTTTGACCTAAGCGTTGAATATCTTCTTTATATGATGAGTCCTTCTCGTCAATAATCATGCCCGCGGTGAAGTTTTTGTAATACTGTGCGATTCCGAGAGCGCTTGGATCCATGCCAAGTTCTTTCATGATCCGATCAGCTGGACCCTTTATTGCCTTCCCAGCAACTATAGGTGAAACTGCAATTACCTTGTCACGCATCGCAGCAATTGCATTACCTATAGATTCGATATTCAAAATCGGGGCTATTGATAGTATTGGATTGGATGGCGCAATGATGATGTTTCTACTTTTGTCAAGTGCACTCTCCACCTCTGGGGTTGCCTTCGTACCATTAGCCCCTGAGTAATATATGCTCGCGATTGGTACATCATGGTGTCGCTGAACAAAGTATTCCTGGAAGCTAAGGTCAAGCATGGTGCCGTTGGCTTCTTTTGTGATCAGACGGGTACGAACTCGGTCATTTGAAGCGGGCAAGACTTTTATGGTAACACCTAAGAGTTGGCTTAGTTCCTGGGTGATTGTCGTAAGATCGGCGCCTTGGCTTAGCCGTCCAGTTCGAAAAAGGTGTGTCGCGAGGTCTCTATCTCCGAGTTGAAACCAAGTTGGAGCATTTAGTTGTCGAAGTTGTTTTGACACATTCCAGGTTTCGTCTTTTAAGCCCCATCCGGTTTCCAAGTTGATTTTCCCGGAAAGTGTATACAAGATCGTGTCTATGTCAGGAGACACGTGTAGTCCGAAAAAATCTTCGTCGTCTCCTACGTTGACAACGGCAACGATCTCTTCATCTCGGAAAGCTTCAGCGATTCCGACGAGGAACTTCGCGGCTCCAACGCCGCCGCAAAGGACTGTTATCATTCAACCTATCCTAAAGCCCAAATCAAAAGCTTGTTCATGTGAAATCGCGCGCAAAGTACTTGTGTATCGCAAAGGTATGCATGAAGGAACTTTTGTAGATGTTTTATGTGTTGGCTATTTCACGGTTAACGTTTGAGTCTATATACGCTGTGTACGACTCGAAAAGGTGGGGCACCTTGATCTTGTTGCACTCCGATTTCTCAACCTTACGCGGACTCGAGAAATTACAGCCATGGAAATTTCTTTGGAGAAACCTCCCCCCTTGCAGCGATCGTGCAATGGCCAGGCGTTCCTTAGGTCGATTTGACTTCGTTAGTGGTACGTATGGGAACCAATAATTAGCAAGCGAAGTCGTCGGAGTCCAAAAGGGAGTCGACTTCCTTAGTGCGACAACAGACAATTTTTCGTACCTGTTCGAATTTCTAAGAAGCTAGACATCTTTTTTAGTCGTGTCCGTGATGGTGCAAGACAAATCTCTTTTCAGTTTCCCGTGGCTTGGACTGTTCACCAAAGGAGCAAATGACAATGAGGGGCTTGATAGCCCGTAAGTCTCCCCGTGGCTTGGATTGTACTGAGTTGGACAGGTAATGGTGGATGTTGCCACATATGTGAGACGAGCACCGTTGGTGAAAAGTTGCGCCAAACACCCGTGAGATTGCTTCGCTGAAACCAAGTGCCGCATCTCCCATCGCTAATGGTGGCCCTGTCACTCCTCTAGATTTGAAACCCAACAACACTTCGCGCCAGGACTGGATAGATTCACGCACTCCATCTTCGAGTGCGACACGGTTCTTGGTTCTAGTATGGTCGACTTCAACTACGACTAATGCGTTCATCTATGGTAAAATGATGTGTAACTCGTAGTTATATTTTGGTTCAAGCCTGATAGCAACTTTGGCTTGTTTTGTATCACGATGTTTAGTCAACAGAGCACGTATGTTGCCCACACCCAGCTAGCTCTCGCCCCTGACCGTCTTGGTGCTGACGGTGTCAACGTCTCTTCACGAATTAGCCTACGGATACTGCGTTGGAACCTTTCGCGGCGACTTCACCCAAGGAATTACCCCTCCCGCATGTGCCGGGGGGGCTTTGTCAGCTGAATAACAAGTTCCTTTTTTTTGAACAGTTAAATCAGACGACCTCATGTCGCATTAGAGCACTAGCAAAATACTCAAGGGTCCAACGATTGTCCATAAAGTTTTCATTTTTCTTTACGCGGCCAATACACGTGATATAGTCTCATACTGGCGCTGTGAAGTAACGGAAATTGGTAGCGCGTTATTAGGCGCCGCTTAATATGGAATGATGAAAAGTGGCCAAAATCTACTGCGCAGTTAAGGGTACATCAGCGGGCTTAGCCTCTTTAGGCCCGGTTGGGCTATTATCATCGAATGCGTATGGCACCACACCAGGAACGACGACGACACAACCCTTAGCATCGTTGACAATGCAATTACTAGAGCGGCATCGCTAGCGAATTCGATCACCCTTAGTAGAGCACCTATGCCCCCGAAAGCGACGGCCGCCGACCGGACTACCTCCTTAGCCAGTGCGAAAATTGCTATTGCTATGGCAGCTGTTGACATCTTGAGTCCGAAGGGCTCTTACCTCTAGGACTCGGCTCTCCTACGACAAGTTGTGACCGCGGCTTGGCCTCGCCGACGCGAAGGAAATCTAGCAGCGGCCGCGCCGCGTCGGCCAGGAGGAGTGACCAAATGACCCAAGCGCGCAAATGGCCGAATGCACTGCTGATCGGCGGCATACTTCTAGGTGGCATTGTGCTGCCAGTCGCAGGCTGGGTGGTTTGCATCGCACTATTTTGGGCACAGAAGCGGTGGAGTACACGGCAAAAACTGATCGCTACTATCGCGGTACCCGGAGGTCTACTCCCCGCTTTCCTGGTTCTAGTGGTCATAGCGCAACCCGCGCCCGGGGTCGGCATCGTGCTTTTAGTTGTGCTGACGGTCATCCCGATATGGATGGCAACTTCGCTATGGACAGCGTTGTTTTCACCACAAAGCCGACGGGTACCCACCCCTAATCTCGCCATCGTTGTAATTGCACTAAAATTAGTGGTTGTTATCATTGGGACGAGTCACCACACAGGTGGGCGCCCGTTCGAGCTTTGGGTGCCCACTACGACCAGCGTGCCCGTTCAGCACAAGGCGACATGACGATCGGCCCCGCTTCACGCTTCCTGGTGGAACCAGCTACTCGTTAGAACACTATACGCCAGACGATCTCGACGGTTACGAGAGAATTCTCCGTCGGTGCGCATCATCGTAGCAAATGTCGACCCTGACACGTTCGCCGGTTTTGTGCGCGAAATGGTGCGAATTCTCTTAGTTCAATAAAACGCCGGTGGGGTCATGGTATCCAGAGAGTAATAAATAAAGGCTATAACACCGTTACACGTTGGAGTTTATGTGCCCCGAGGACCTCGGGGAAAAAGTTGGTATTCGAAGGTAATTTGCCTGATTTTTCGAGCTCTCGATATTAGCCAAGGCGGTAAATTTTAGCGTAGTTGACGCATTTGGTGCTTGGAGATTAATGGCTTTTTCATCCCACGGGAGGTTTTCGGTCGCTTTGCTAATTCATCTCTATCAAT
>JAJYGT010000056.1 GCA_021785005.1 Actinomycetes bacterium | reverse complement strand
TCTTGGTCCATCCAAGAAGAACCAGCTTCAGTTCCAACACTTAGGTCTTGGTCCATCCAAGAAGAACCAGCTTCAGTTCCAACACTTAGGTCTTGGTCCATCCAAGAAGAACCAGCTTCAGTTCCATTGGAGTCGTCGGCGCTTTCTGGGTCTTGGTCATACCCCCCGAGTGGATCTAGCGCAGCAAGCTTTATCAAAGCTGCTTCGTAGCCTTCGTAACCGTTGAGACCAGTTCCCCGCGCTTCGCTGTCTTCTAATTCGTCGTCAGAGTCTTCATCGAAGTTCGCGACTTGAAAAGTATCATACTCAACGTCACCAGTTTCCGAGAAAAAGTTTGTTAAAAACTCCTCTTCGGGTTCATTATCTTGAGACCAGTCCATTTTGGCATTATCGTCAAGTTGTTTCCTGGGCTTTAAGTGGATTTGTAGCCTATGTGCTACTTGCTATTGCCTGGCATGGTTTCTAATCTCGCGAGCCATAAACCTGGCGCGTCCACCTCATTTGGTGTAGGAAATGCTAAAGGCGATTGGAGAATTGCGGAGAGCTTGTTTTCGTCGTCGCGTTCAACTACTCCGAAAATAAACTTGTGCCCGATCTCATAAGCTGATGCGTTGAGATTGATGCCAAAGATATTCCCAAAAAGTTCTTCGCCGCTTCTTTGTTCTAACCTGCGTCGCCTTAGAGCTTCGGTAATTTGTTCAAAGTTGCCCAAGAGTCGTCTTGCGGCAGTGGATGTAATGTAGTCGGCCATACCGACAATTACTGCTAGCGCCTTAGCAGTGTTTCTCATTTGAAATTCTTGATTTTCCGATAGCTCTATGCCAATGAGCTGCGTTGGATCAGACGTCAAGCTTTCTAGGGCATTGGGATCCGACATATCAAGATTCTCGAGACGCTTGGTCAATGACTGACTCATGAGCAACGCTGCATTTAGATGATTGTCTATCGCATCGTTTACGATCTTTGCAATATGTGGAAGCGACAAAAGTGTCGCAGTGGTTATTTGCTGCAACGATATCCAGAGAATCAATTCGTCAAGATTTAGATTCCACGCCGACGCAAAAGGCTCGAGGTTATCATAGATAATGGCGATGTCGCTCTTTTGGCGAGGCAGTATAACGTCGAACGTTGCGAAGGTCTCCTGAGCTAGATGTCCGACGCACGAACCAACGTTCATGCCGCTCATGAATGGCCCGATCATCGCTGACATCTGTGCAAGTGGCAGGCCAGCAAACATTTGCGAAGTTTCACTTTGCAAATCTAAGTCGCCAGTGCTGGTCTTTGAAAGGGATTCCAATTTGGCGATCAAAGGACTTAAATCGCGAAGGAGTATTTGTACGTACTCGAGTTGGCTAACAGTGGCTACATGAAGCACTTTGCTTGCAAGATACTCACTTATCATTGAATCACTAGTTAAATTTCTTTGGGCGATATCGAACAGCGAATCGATTTTCATACGCCCTAATGGATCCGGGTTGGCGGCATTAGTCTCACTGCTGACCACAGACATTGCAAATTGTTCGGCTATAGATCCTGCTAAGTCTGCCTGCGAAGCCATGGCTTTCAAAAGGTCTTTAAATACGGTTTCGAACGGATTCGACCCGAAGGGGTTATTAGTCATCGTATTTTCACACTACCTCATCCGTTACGATCCAGGATAAGAAATCGATTTTACTAATGCTTTAGCAATATTGGGCACTTTATTATTCCTTTGGAGGGCACGCTCGGATGTTTGTGTGCTGCCATTTACCATTCTTTTCGATGTGGGAATCGCAACTAGAAGTTTTATAGGCCATCTCCGGTTCTTGGGTCTATTCGAAATAGGTGCTACGGATGATCGCTAAGCACGGTGTTGATGATCGAGACGGTACCAGCCATCCAAACCATCAGGGATATCTGAGAGCCAGGAGATTTTGACTCGATGACCGACTGAAGTAATGGCAGCGTTGTGGTAGGGGTAGATCCGACTGCAACAATAAACATTCCGGTCTTGATTCCAGATCTTTCCGCGGGAGAGTTTGGTGACACATTGGTTACTATCACTCCAGATTTAAACGGTGCGTTCGGGGGAAGTGCGGCTGTTAGGCCTTCGACGCCGAGGAAACCATGAAGCTTGTTGTTGTGCTGCGAAATTAGTGAAGCGACTCTCGTAATCGAGGGTAATGGCGAGGCCCAAATCCTTTCGTTTTTGTTTATGGAAAGAGTCTTCACGACAATTCCGATCGGATCGCCTTCCGGATCGAGCACCAGCGAACCGAGCGGAATATCGCTCACCTGGGTAGAAAGTTCGATTGCGTTAGGGAGGTAGATGTTTCGGGTCAAGCTCAAAGGGAGCGACGTGTTTTGCACTATTGCCATTATCAAACGGTTTGAAGCGTTATTTTTAGAAGGCGCAACAACTTCGTCTAGTGCGCCAATTGGGGGGGAGTCGGGTAGGTAGGATGCGACGTAGTTAGATCTGCCACCAGGCATTAAAAGTATTGCCGAATCGGTTAAGGGGTCTAGCGCTGTTACTGAAAGTCGTTTCCAGCGACCTGAACTCTTGGCGAAGAGTACTTCATTACGTTGAAGCTTGGTAGCAGAGGTAACAAGGTATTTCGATGAGGTGACAAATATCGCGGCTTGCCAAATCGAACCAGACGAAGTTCTGACTTGAGTGACTGCATTTGAGATCTTTGAAATCTTCGATGAAAGTTGTGCTGGTAACTCCACTTGAAACTGTACAGGATTCGTTGCTGATTTCTTACTTGACCCTCCTCCAGAAGAGGCTCCGTTGCCCAGGATTATCCCAGTAAGAAGTCCTGCGAGCAAAATACTAATAAGAGTCGTGCGAGGGCTTCGATAAAGAAGCGCTTGACCAAATTTTGGAGCTGCACTACGGATTCGATTACTAGCTGCTCTGCGCACTTCACTTGGATGTCTCCACAGGCGATCTTCTGGGGGCAAAAGTGGGTAGGGGTCTTCGCTCTCATTATTTTTGTCCCACGATTCGGGGTAGTCCGACTCACCCATAAGAAATAGGTTATCGAAGTTTTAGCAAACTATCAACGCAGGGCGGCGCACCGAGGCTAAATTCACATCGCGTTTGTTGCTTAATTGCAAAATAAGCCGAGCGAACATAAATTTTGCCAACGCTTGCATTATTATTAACGGGAGAGGTTGGGAATAGCGACTATAGGTGATTCTGCCAGCCCCTTGGGATGTGAAGGTATTGGGTCTTTGAATTCTGAGTTCAAGAATGACGAAGTTTGGTTGTTGGCAACAAGTGAGAAACTTTCCGCTGACGATGCCCTTAATTTTGCAAGTGTTCCTGAGGCAGGCGCGGTAGTTCTATTTTCAGGTGATGTTCGAAATCATTCTGGGAACCGAACGGGTGTCATATCGCTCGAGTACGAAGCATATGAATCAAAATTGATAGGCTCATTCGAAGCAATTGCTGAGAACGCCAAGAGCAGATTCGATGGACTTTGTCGAATTGTGATTTTTCATCGCCTTGGACTGTGTAGAGTTGGAGAGTCAACGGTAGTTGTGGTTGTTTCGAGCGAACATCGAGATTCAGGGTTTGCCGCCGCAAAATATTGTATCGATACTCTCAAACACACGTCTCCTATATGGAAGAAGGAAATCTGGGCCGAGGGTAACGATTGGGCGTTGAACGCCAATCAGATTCAGCGAGCTGAGGAGTTGTAGATTTTATGTCAAATTTGCTTTATTGGGTAGTGCCCGCACTTGCGGTCACAATGCTTGGCGTATTGGTTGCGCTGATTGAGAAGCGCCCTCAAGGACCAACTGCCAGTGTGGATAATTTTGCCAAGAAGTTGACCGCCATGTCGTCAATGAAAACCGTACCTTATGACGGCGCTCCTAACGATAGGCAAAAGACTGTCTAGGGCGGTAGCATTAGATTTGGGGAGTTCCTCAATTACTTGGTGCAATCTTTCCACCGACGAAGTGGTAGAAGAGTCTAATTTTGCTTTGATTGATGAGAAAAAAGGAAGAGTCGTCGAAATCGGCGAAAGTGCAGCGAGCGCTCAAGGAAGAGTTCAAGGCAATCTTCGAGTTGTTAGGCCGTTTAGGAATGGTCGTTTAGTCGACCTTGAAATCGCTGAACGTTTTTTCAGGACTCTTTTTGCCAAAATGGGTTTTGGGCGATTCTCAAAACCCATTGTTGGCATTTCAACACCTCCGTTTTTTACGGCGGCCGAAAAACGGGTATTAGCGTCGACGATGTCAAGAGCAGGGGCATCGCGCGTGGTATTTATTGATGCCATCGTTGCAGGCGCTGTGGGTGCGATGTTGGATATTCAAGGTCCAACGGGAGTAATGGTTGCGTCGTTTGGGGCTCAAACTACTTTTTCAGGAATTCTTTCCCTTGGTGAATCACTAACTAGCAACTGGGAGTTGGTAGGCGGGGATACGATATCTGGCGCGATAGCCACTCACTTGCGAAGTCAATACAACTTGGTTATGGCCGATCCCGATGTCGAGGAACTGAAGCTTTCACTTCTTGACCTGTCGACCACATCTTTTGACTTATCGGCAAAAGTTGTGGGCAGGAACGTCGAAAGTGGAGACGAACAAGAAGAAACTGTTAGCTCAGCTGAGGTGTTTGATGCATCAAGCGATACCGTCAAGCTGATGGTCGATACCGTGATAGCAACGCTAACTTCAGCACCGGCTGAGATATCTAACGATTTGAGCCGTGCCGGGATTGTGCTCATTGGGCGAACTTCGCTTACGCGTGGAATTGATGACCTTCTGGCTCAACTGACTTCGCTTCCGGTGGTGAGAAGTGATATTGTTGAGCGGGCGCTGGTACTTGGAACAGCGCGAATCCTAGGGCAAGTTTCGACGTCTTAGTTCGGTTTTTCCATATGTGGTTAGCCGTAACTAAATCTCCGCGCCGGCTTCTATATTCAGGAGTTCCTTGGCGATTTTCTTGGTTTGCCAATCTCGGTCTTGACTTAACATTTCAAGACATTTCGTTGCAAGCGGGTTGTCGAAGTAAGACAGGGCAATTGCAACTCTCCTACGTACCGGTGCTCTGTCGGAAGATGCTTTTATTAGGGTCTCCAATGATTCTTCCATTTGAAGATTTGCTAGTGCAGCAATCGCAGCTTCTCGGCACAAAGGGTCGGTATGTGACACAGCTATTTTGCATAGGTCGGTAGA
>JAJYGT010000148.1 GCA_021785005.1 Actinomycetes bacterium | reverse complement strand
CGATCTCCGCTTGCGGATTTTCGTCTATATTTATTTTGACCAGCGCGACTTTACCATCGGTGGCGTCTATTACTTTTTCTATGATCGGTCCCAGTGTTCGACATGGAGCACACCAGGGTGCCCAAAGATCCACTACAACTGGAACTGACATAGAGGTCTCTAAAACTTCTTTTTGAAACGTTGCATCGGTTACATCTATTGCTGTCATACCTACCACTTTAGTCGAACAAAAAATCACTCGGATGCCAAAAGATACCGCAACGATGACCTACTGGTAACGTGCTAAACGGTACTTCTCAAAATCGCCTGACTCCTGTCATTACCTCCACCCGCGATCCTGGAGAAAAAAGCCAAGTGCGGGTGCTTGTGTCTTTAGGGAATCAGGTTGATTAGTTTGGGCAACTTGTAAACAACCCTGCTCGGTGCACCATTTAGCAATGAAGCTGCAATTTTTGGATGTGCTAACGCCAATCGAAGAGCCTCTTGCTCTTCGATATCAGGATCAACAATTAACTTGTCTTTAAACTTGCCGCCAACTTGCAAAATTAGCGTCTCTTTGGCAAGCGCTAATAATGTACGATCTGGCTCGGGCCACGGCTGCACGTGCACTATCTCACCGTCATGTCGCAGCGACCACATCTCAGCAGCGATATGGGGTGTCATCGGAGCTAACAGCAAAATTACTGCGTCAATCGCACTCTGCACGCTTTCGTCGCTAGCGTTAGCCGATTTTGATTTATAGATTTGATTCGTCAAGGTCATAATTGTCGACACCACTGTGTTATACGACCAACGGTCATAATCGATGGTCGCTTTTTCGATTGCTTTATGGGTGGCAAGTGACAATGTAGCGGACTCTTTTTCGTTGACGAGTGTTGGTTTCTCACTTTCTTGTGTCGCCAAACGATACACTCGAGAAAGAAATTTTGCCATACCTTCTATCAACTCATCGGCCTGGGACGTCCAATCAAAGTCGTCGGCCGGTGGTCCAACAAAAAGATGAAAAAGTCTTAACGCGTCCGCGCCAACACTGTCAAAATACTTTTCCGGTGAGATGAGGTTTCCCTTGGACTTCGACATTTTGGATCCGTCCATTCGAATCATCCCTTGCGTAAACAGCCTGGAAAATGGTTCACGAAGATCTTTTGGCGCTAGTCCTAAATCAGCTAGAGCTTTTGTAAAAAAGCGCGCATATAACAGGTGTAGAATCGCATGCTCGATTCCGCCGATGTATTGGTCGACTGGCATCCACTGATCTAAGGCCTCAAGCGAAAATGGAACCTTGTCATTAAAGGGGTCACAAAAGCGCATAAAATACCACGAAGAATCCACAAAAGTGTCCATGGTGTCAGTCTCACGGATCGCATTCGCACCGCACTTTGGACACTTCGCAAAACGAAAGCTGTAATGTCTGGCCAACGGAGATTCACCGGTGGGCAAAAACTCCACATCATCTGGAGCTAGAATCGGCAGCTCTTCTAGTTTGGCTGGAACCGTACCGCACTTATCGCAGTAAATCATCGGTATCGGACAACCCCAGTAACGCTGCCTTGACACCAACCAATCTCGTAATCGATATTGAATCGAGCTTTGCCCCAAGTCATTTTGCGCGAGCCAATCGATTGCCGCTAGCTTCGCTTCCTCAATTGAAAGACCGTTCAAAAAGCCCGAATTGATCTTTTCTCCAGCACCTGAATAAGCTTCACCATCAAAACCATCGGGCGTAGCCACAGTTCTAACTATGGGTAAACCAAAGATCTTAGCGAAGTCATAATCTCTTTGATCTTCTCCAGGAACCGCCATGATAGCGCCAGTTCCGTAACTCATTAAAACATAATCCGCGATATACAGCGGTACGGGATCACCAGTAAACGGATTGATAACATTGACTCCCGAGAAAACTCCACGCTTATCTCTACCTTCAGATGTGCTCACTCTATCAATGTCAGTTAAGTTCTTCACGGAGTCAACAAATGCGCGCACTTCATTCGCGCGTTCCTCCAAGACTACGAACCTACTTGGCTCAATCGCATTAGCATCAATAAACTTTTGCCTGCGTATCTCGTCTGAAGTAAGAATCGCAACCAACGGATGTTCGGGTGCGATAACCGCGTATGTCATTCCAAAGACGGTGTCGGGTCTCGTCGTAAAAACTTCGATACCCAGCTCTGGTGCCCCTTGTACTGCGAGAGTCATCTTGGCACCGATTGACTTGCCAATCCAATTTCGCTGCATTATCTTTACACGCTCTGGCCAATCAAGTTCATCGATGTCTCTAAGCAGCTCTTCTACATACTGAGTAATCTTGAAAAACCACTGGGATAGATTCCGACGTTCTACGATATCGCCACTTCGATCGCAGGTGCCATCGCTATGCACCTGTTCATTTGCTAAAACCGTTTGACAACCCGGGCACCAATTAACTGGCGCCTCTGCTTTGTATGCCAAACCGCTTTCAAATAATTTAATAAATAAAAACTGTGCCCATTTGATGTTGTCTGGATCGTGACTCTTGGTTTCGCGACGCCAATCGTAGACCGATCCCAGTCGCTTAACACTTGCCTTCAGTTCAGCAATTCGCGCTTCGGTAAATTCCCTGGGATGTACTTTCGTCTTGATCGCGGCATTTTCAGCGGGTAGTCCAAACGAGTCAAACCCGAACGGAGATAGTACCGCTTCACCTTTCATGGTACGGTATCGTACGTTTAGGTCGCCAAACGTGTAGTTTTTGATATGTCCTTGATGAGCGGCACCCGACGGATAGGGGTACATACACAAAACATAGGACTTGGGGCGAGGATCGTCCAAGTCCACTTGATACAAACCCGACTCTTCCCAAATCTTCTGCCAACGAAGCTCTACTTCTTGGACATCGTAAATTTCAGACATTAATCCCCGTCTTTTAAACTCTACTAAAATTCTAGTTGGCACGCATATGGCCTAGGTTTCGTATTTATCCAAGTAACCTTCACTAAAGCAACTTTCAGAAACCATCACTTAGTTGTATAGGTTTTCGAATGGAGCAATATATTCAGTAGACTATGATCTATTGAGTACTATCGCGGGGGTGTAGCTCAGCTGGAAGAGCATTTGACTGGCAGTCAAAAGGTCGTGGGTTCGAGCCCCATCACCTCCACCAAAAGAGTTACCTAATGATGGCGACAATCGTGTTTTAAGGGTTAGCAGAAAGTCTAGTCACTCTCTTCGTTCGCGGCAAAAATGAGATTGCAGCGCTATCAATCAAGAATCAATTGCCCACCCCGCTAAAAGCGGAAGAGCCAATAAAGTTCGCCAAACAGATAATGAAACATTGGATCGTCATCAAAAGGTGAATTAGCGATTAATCCACCATCATATTTTGGTCGATTCTGCAATTTGTTTGATCGACGCAAGTGTTGCTGGAATACTTTTGCGCGCAGCTTGCGCTCGATCTTCAATCTGCTTCTCCGCGTCTTGCGCGTATCTCTCGCCAAATATTATGTGGCCGCCTGGAAGAAACTCCCACGATTCCGTAACATTGCTTCCGCCCTCAACAGCACTAAATTTGTACGCCCACTTCACGATTGCTTGTCCAACAACAAATGCGAATTCGCTCCCTTTGTCCGCGGCCACAACTTCGGATCTCGTCTCCCAGGTTCTTTCTGGTGTTTCGTTCCGACCCGTGAAACAAGCCCCGACTTTGGCCGAGTCCCCTTCATCCCACCAACATGCTTTGCAAATGGGGCTCCACTCACCCATTCGAGTAACATCTGAGACCATGTCGTAAAGAACATCTGGCGAGCGTGCGATAAAAATCGTCTCCGAATAGTTGAGAGTTGTCAGGAACAAAACTCTAATGTTAATGAGGGTGTTATTTGCGCCTCATACGTTAATCACTGCACTTCAACTCCCAAGGTTCCAAACACGACCACACTTTATCGATTTCAAATAGTCACCTTGACGCGTTGGAGTTGACAATTCTTTCGCCTTCGATACCGAACGAATCGCAGTCTTGTCGGTGATAAGGGAACAAACTGAGAACTTGTAAAAATTCGTTAGAAATAAACATCCAGATCGGCGATCATCGCTTCGATCAGGATGTCGAGAATAACAAAGGAGTACCTCAAAGACAAAGGATTGCGAGCACGTGCTCGCAAGACGTCACGTCAAACGCGATGTGGTGGGGGCGCAGAAAATACCTAAATCAAAACTTTTCGCAACTCCTAGTCCTGACGATTCTCCCACCGCCATACTCAACTAAATTCAACCGTTATCCCAGCCACAATATTTTGCAAAAACGGATCAAAATAGCGCAACGATAGCTGAACTTTCAAATAAAAGGTCAAACAACGCGATGAAACAAAAAAACGCATAGCAATACAAGGTTAAATCGGTGAAATATACTAAGCAACCCCGACCGCGCCAACAAGTAATATCCTGGCCCCGTCCCGGCACAACATTAGCGTCTTGGAGTTTCGCCAATCTACCATAGCTCTAATAATTCATCCCAAGACGAATTCTGACGGCAAAGCAGTTGCCAACAGTGGCAATACGACGCTCGGTACCGCCGCGTCAACCAAAGATACCGGTGCGGCGCGTCAATAATCGGTAAAGAACGCGAAGCTGACCCTTTGTTCGTCAAAAATGTATTTACTAGGTACAGAAAGTTTTAAAGCAAAGTTTTTCAAGCCGGCAAATTAGCCGGTTTGTGCTACCGCATATGCCAAATTGCCTCGGGTGTTAATGTCCGGGAATCGTAGGATCAAGCATCGTTTCTTTGCTTTAACCTACGTGCGCTTGGAATTACCGCACATGGTGTTAGTGTGATACGCTATATCTATCGACAGCATCTGCGGTCATTAGATCAGCAAAATACGAACCTTGGCAAAAGTCACACCCCAAGCGTGCTAAAGCTTGGTACTGATCGGCAGTCTCAACTCCTTGGGCAACAACCTTTTTGCCTAGAATATGGGACAGATTGATTAGAGCAGATACAATCGCATTGATCATAGGATCGTCTGCAAGGTGGGTTATGAAAGTTTTGTCGATTTTCACGATATCGAGGGAATAGCGCAGAAGGTAGCTAAGCGATGCGTATCCAGCCCCGAAGTCGTCGAGTGCAATTGATACACCTAAAGTTTTGAGTTCTGTAAGTATGATTTGAGCGCGTGCCCCGTCTTGAATAAATGCACTTTCAGTTACGTCAATTATTAAGGCACTAGGATC
>JAJYGT010000130.1 GCA_021785005.1 Actinomycetes bacterium | reverse complement strand
TCGTTCGCGCCAGGCATCTCCAGTACAGCACAAACGGCGTTACTTGGAGTTATGACCCGCTTGGAGATCTCTCTAGAATTCGCAGAGACCACGAGTTTATGAAGGTTTTAGCACAACAAATTAAAGCCAAAGGAATTAGCAACCCCCTCACCCTAAATTCAGTCGTAAGCGCCATTACACCGTACCTGGGTCTCGACAATACTTTTACCTTCAACCAACTGTTATCTCTCGCAACAACGTATCGCAATATCAACCCCTCGACAATCTCGACAGCCACATTACCTATTGCACTTGAAAACAATTATTACTACTTAGGAGCAAACTACGGTGACGTAGTATTTGCCGCAGAACCACAGGACTCCGCAATAATAAGCCAATTCCTTGGGGTTCGAACACCAAGCACACCACGCTCTCAAATTCCAGTAGCGGTCGTGAATGGCACTGGTCAGTACCAGCAGGCAAGCCAGACCGCAGCTCAACTTGCGGCGTTGGGATACAACATCACCGGCACGTCGAACACTACAGTACAGGGTTCAAACCTTGAAACTATCGTCCGGTACACGCCTGGTCATCTCCAAGATGCACTTAGAGTACAAGGGGATCTATCCGGAGCTGTGGTCATGTCTCAAGGAAGCACCTACAATGGCTCCCCCGTCGAAGTAATCACAGGCAACAACCTCACCGTCGCTACCCTTGCTACAGCAAGTTCAGGATCCCAGGCCACCTCGGCTCAATCACTAAGTCGATCCCAAGCAACAAAAGCGAACTCAATAAGTGCCAATTCAGTTCAAGCAACAACAAATCTCCCGATCACATTACCGGCAACCAGTTCAAATATGCCGTTACAACCATGGGATCCACGCGCTTGCCCAACCGTGCCCTAAACGCATTGGAGCCAGGAGAAAAACAACACAAAAGAAATGGTCACTGGTATGCAAACTTGAGAATTTTAGGTACCAATTTGGTTGACAGGCGCACGACTCCTCTCAGTTTGGGTCGCAACACTTAGAAATTGATTAAACAAATAGAATTTAATAGAAAGAATGCTTCATATCTCGTCGCCAATCATGCTTTATCGACCGAGGGTCATCTGCAATATTTTCTCGAACGAAATAAACACTACTAACGGTCTTGGATTCTAAATAGCCAACTCTTGGCACCTTGGTGAACATACAAAGACATTCTTGAGATTTGTGTCAACGGGTGGGAACTTTCATAGGCATGACTTGGGAATTTCGGTAATCGGTACAAGATGCTCCAAAACCTTCAGTCTGCGCGACCAGAATCCAAGAAAGTAACAAATTAAAACATCTGCAATTTTGCGTTCGTGCAAATCATCGCGACAAGCAGTCTAGATTTCAATCACCTTTTAGCACAAGAAATGCAAACAATACAGACCTTGCGTTCCAACCTAAAGAAACGCTTTAGCTCCCAATACAACTAAGGTCTCACAATTGCGAACATTCACAAGCAACTCGGTAAATGATCCGACGCACGTTTTGGCAATAACATGAACCGTCATCACGTCGACCACAAGTCGTACAAGTTGCGCCACTGATCTCCCAAAGCCAACCCCAGGAAGTACCAGCACATCCTTAGTTATTTCAGATGTCTAGCGCCAAAATTGCACTGCTTTATAGGTCACTTAGTCAGAAATGGTAAATAAAGTGCTGTCGCATTCCATTTCTTCAACCAAACACCAAATTCATCTGCTGGCAACGCAGGGCTATAATAATAGCCCTGACCATAATCACCGGGCAGGTCACGCAGACAATCATGCACCTCTTGCGTTTCAACTCCTTCGGCTACCACAGTTATGCCAAGTCGATGTGCGAGCTCAACTGAAGTTCTAACTATTGTGGCATCCCGCTCATCCTGCAACATTCGCGCCACAAACGACCTATCTATCTTTAACTCTTGCACGGGTAAATCACGCAGATACGCAATGGAGCTATAACCTGTACCAAAATCATCCACCGATATGCATACGCCTAATCGACCTAGTTTATTTAGAATCTCCAGCGCTCGTGGCGGATCAGCGATTATCGCACTTTCGGTAATTTCAAGCTTTAGCATCGTTCCAGGAATTTTTGCCTTTATCAGAGCATTGCCAACCAAATCCGGCAACTCAGCATCCAATAGCAAGCGCGCAGAAACATTTACAGAAACGATCAAAGAATCACCCTGATTGAGCCATCGACGACACTGGTCAAGTGCCGTGGACAATACAAATGCAGTAAGTTGACGAATATCACCGCTACTTTCCGCAAGAGGAATAAATTCCGTAGGAGCAATAAGTCCTTTATCAGGATGTTCCCAACGAACCAGCGCCTCAGCTCCAGCGACGGCTCCACTAGACAAATTTATAATAGGTTGATAATGGACTACAAGTTCCCCGGTATTTATCGCCTGTCGGATCCTAGAAAGTAGGGCCAACTTATCGGGATTATGTTCATCGACCGAAATGTCATAAAATACCGGACCCAACTGTGTACGCTTCGCCACATACATTGCTATATCTGCGCGTTGCAATAGCAATTCCGACGTATCACCGTCGTTAGGAAACACCGCAAGACCAACACTCGCATCGACCGCAAGCAGCATACCTTCAACTAAAAACGGCTTAGCCAAAGCATCATTGATCCGTTTTGCAAAAAGCATATACATCTCACGGGACTCCTCCAAACCCAATCCATCACCTGGAATCAAAACCGCAAACTCGTCGCCACCAAGTCGAGCCACAAGATCACTCGCTCGAATTACTTCACGTATTCTTGGTCCCACTTCACGCAACAAAACGTCGCCACAATGGTGTCCAAGAGTATCGTTGATTTCTTTGAAACGATTCAGGTCCAAAATTAAAATAGCCAGGGATTGTCCGTTTGACTTAGCAGATGCAAGGGATAGCTCCATCTCCTCACTCAAAAACCATCGATTAGGTAGACCGGTCAGATGATCGTGAAGTGCATGATTCAACAGCTCAAATTGCTGACGCTCCAATTGCGCCGCCATCGCATTGACAGCCATCGAAACCGCACCGAGTTCATCGCCACTTTGCTCAGATAAGCGATAACTTAACTCGCCATTCCCTAACCTGTCAAGCCCATGACCAATTTCATTAAGCGGGTTGATTACCGCACGACTGAGTCTCCACGCTCCAAACACTGAAGCTAGAATACTTACCAGACATGCTAAAGCCAAAAGCGCCAAAATGGTACTACGAAGTTCTTCTTGACGTTGCAGCCTAACCCCATTTAGCTGGGCCTCCTTATTGGCAATCGCTGATAAGTAATACCTCGAACTGACAATGTGCGCGACAAAGTAACTCTGCGTAGCCATTGCAGTTGATATCCGCTGTGCGGGCGGTAACGATTCCCACCGGGCTATTTCGTGAATATCTAACGACCATTGCTGATACGCCTTGTCTAAAAGCTTTGAGCTACTAGGACTTAGCTGCTTACGTAGAGACTGAAACTCGCCTTGAATCGATGCATTATAGGCCGCATAGTTCTCCAGAGAACCTGACGTTCCAACCAAAAGTGACAACCCAGCAGCACCATTAATGTGAGACTCAAGATAAAGAGACGGAAGAACCGCGGTGCGGCCAACGTGAAGATTAGTCTCCGATAATGACACAGTCGTTTGTAGAGCGACAGCTGCTAGAATCGTGAGCACAATAAGCGGAACAATATTTAAAGCAATGGCATAAACCAGCCTCTTCCTTATGCTAGTACCACTCATAGCTCGTTGCCTAAAAGCCCTCAACCTATACCTTCATCCCGCAGAGTTTCAAAACGTACCACATAATTTCGACACAAAACTTCGAAAACTTAAAACAATGACTTAGGTCGCAGTCAAACAAAACATTGTAGACAGTGTTAATACCCAAAATCAAAATGGTTACAAAACTAAGCCAACCAACAACCAGTTGCGCAATGATACACAAGCACTTTCTAGCACAAAATAAATTCAGCAGCTTGCGAAAAACCCTACCTATACATCAAACCAATATGTTCAAACAAATGAAAGTCAAACAAAATCACAATAACGACATTTCAAGTTCAACGGATAGGCCATAAACGGACATTCGTGAACATTCCAAAACAAATCTTTAACCAAACATCAAACTAATACACCGACTAAGACAAAAAAAGCTCCTCCCTTACGAATAAGGGAGGAGCTCGCCCGAAGGCATTGAACTATTAGTTGAAACGCTTGCGCTGGAAGAATCCCCAGAACACTAGACCAATAAAGATCCCTAGCGGAACAACCATGGTAAGAACGCCACCGGCTGGAACATCAACCGGAAACACCGCACCTAACATATGTATGCCCTTCTTTACGGGTTTGAGAGTAGCCGAAACCACTCCCAAACCGCAATTTATAGTACGTAGAACATAACGAAAAACACAATAGATGCAAACGCCATAAAGTTCCAAAAATAACTGAAACCCTCATTCGCTGATCTAAAGTTCTCCGCCTTCATCGAACGCGAAAGACCAAGACCTCCATCACTCGCCAACGCCGCATTAGAGCGAAATGAACGAGCAATCAATGTCTCTAGCCAATACATTCCAAGCAGAATCACACCTGAGTAAACGGGTGCAAAAGCAACGTATACTCCAGCATACCCAAAGGCACCAGGGTAAAAATTGATTCTAGTTAGCTCCCATATTTGAAAACCTGCCGCAAACACTCCAGCCAAAAGACTAAAAATGTTAGCAACTTGCCAGTCCAGGGTTAACCCTTTCTTTAGCTTGAGGTTCCCATAACCGCTAACTATAGCGCTTAGCAATATAAGAGCCAAGATCATAGAACCCATAAGAGTTGACGCAGTCTGCCCATGCGGATCCCATAAACCATGTGAATTCAGTGATCTCAAGTAGAAATATGCAAATGCGATGCCACCAAACAAGGTTAATGAAAGGGCAATTGCTATTCGCGCACCCCACCAGTTCGAACCCAAAGCAGCCTCATGATAAAGCTGTTCTTCGTCTACTACTGGTCTCTCTTCCGTTATTTCACTCATCGATCCACTCCTACTGGTGCGCGATCCTTATTTTCCATGACAATATCAGCTATTGGCAAGGCATCTGGATCAGCATATTCGTAAGGACCGGCCAACACAACAGGAACCTGCCGGAAGTTATGCTGTGGTGGCGGATACGAATCCACTGCCCACTCCAAGCTTCTCGAACCCCACGGATTCCGAACGGCTGGTTTGCGAGTGACAGCGAGCTGCCAAATAAAGGTGACAACGAAAAACATAAGTGAAAGACCCAAGACATAGCTTGAGATAGACACCCACTGATTCAAGTGCTGTAACCGATGTGCATATTCGAACACACGTCGTGGCTGACCGAGCAATCCAACCGCAAATAGAGGAAGAAAAGTCGAGTTGAACGCGATAATCATTGACCAAAAGTGAATCTTGGCAAGCTTCTCGGACAACTGGTAACCAGTCACCAACGGAGTCCAATAATAGATTGCTCCGAAGAAGGCGAAGATCACACCACCCATAATGGTGTAGTGGAAGTGCGCCATAACGAAGAAACTACCATGCACGGTGACGTTAATCGGAACATCAGAGACGTAAACTCCAGTCAATCCTCCAAAAAGGAAGTTGAAGTAAACGCCCAACATGAAGAGCATCGGACCCGTTAGCCGAATACGCGCTTTCCACAATGTTCCCATTCCTACCAAATAGATAAAACCAGTAGGAATTGAGATCAACTCAGTCGTAAGCATGAACAAAGGACGCATGTCAGGGTTCATACCACTCTGAAACAAATGGTGCTGCCACACAAAGAAACTCAAAATGGCAAGACCAATCATACCAGCAGCAGAAGTTTTGTACCCAAAGACTGGCTTTCTCGCAAAGACCGGAATAATTTCAGCTACTACGCCAAATCCCGGAATTGCAAGTAAGTAAACCTCCGGATGTCCAAAGAACCAAAACAAGTTCTCCCACAAGAACGACGAACCGCCGTGAGCGTCATAGAGCATTGCAGTTTGAGCTGAACGATCTAGCGCCAAAACGTAAAGTCCATCGATCAAAACAGGAATGGACAAGATCATGGTAAAACCTAACGAAATCATTGACCAACCAAGAATTGGCAGTCGACTCCAGGTCATACCAGGTGCCCGGTAGTTGATAATCGTCGCAACGATATTTGTTGATGCGCAGACCATAGACAGACCCTGCAAACCGAATCCAAAGATATACGCGTCCTGTCCGACACCTTGCTGAAGAGATAGCGGTGCGTACGAGGTCCATCCCGATTGGAATCCACCCTGCCACAACGCAGACAACAAGATAAAGTAAGACAATGGCGTAAACCAAAATGACATAGCCTCAAGACGAGGGAATGCAACTCTTTTTGAACCGATCATCAAGGGAATCATATAGTTACCAAATGGTCCGAGGATGACCGAAGTCATCATCATCATCATCATGGTTCCATGTTCACCAACAATTTCAATGTAAGTATCTGGCCCCCACAAGTGAGTGGTCGGAGAAAGAAGTTCAGTACGAATTGCTAAAGCCAACAAGCCAGCCGTAAAGAAGTAGACGAGCATACCAAACAGGTACTGCACACCAACGATCTTATGGTCGACCGTGTACTTAAAGTACTTGCTCATTCCCTTTCCGAGTTCAGGCTCAGAGAAATCGGGATCTATACCGAGCATCTTCTTAAGCGGGTAGTTCAACGCACCAAGGCCAATGAACCATCCTACCGTAGCAAATAAATACCCCAGGAGTGTAGCCACGTCATTGCTTCCGGAACCAGACACTTGCTGGTACCCGCTAGCAATTGCGTTTCCAAGCCAATGGCCAAAGAGGTAGCCAACGCCGCCTCCAATGATGCCAGTTATAACGCTTGGACTAAATTTGCCAGACCCTGTGGAACTACCGCTTGGCGCGCCGCCCGAAGACCCAATGCCGGTTTCCTTCGAGAAGTCAATTGCCATAAATGCAATCCTCCAACTTTCTATTTTTGAGACTGTCGCATTGGCATAACCATCGCGACAGCCAAATTACTAAAGACTCGCATTCGGATCAGTAGCGGTATTGTAATAGCCGCCACCAGCACCTGAATAGGACGGGGTGTACGTGGTTGCGTACTTTGGAAGCAACTTTGTAACAGCGGCATTTTGCTTTTCCATATTGGTTGCCCAAGTTTGGAATTGCGATTGCGAAACTACGTTACCGTAGTTGTACATCGCGCCATGCCAGATGCCACAAAGCTCGTCACAACGCACGACAAACCTTCCCGTCTGTTGTGTCTTTGCAAAAGCAATATTGTTGTAATCCGGATTAGCGTCGGCTTTGACACCTAGCTGATATGCCCAGAAGTCATGAATTACATCCAACGACGTTACGTTGAACTGAATCTCCGTATTTAGAGGCAGTTCGAGACTGGTAGTCTCCATGCCGCCAAACTGAGGCCAGCGGTACGTAAAACGCCATTGCTGTGCAATTACTTGAACTTGAAGCATATTCTTCGTTGCCGGGGTCCAAATAGGACTTGCGCCCTCGCCGCCACCAGCACCAGCTGGTACTACCAAGAAATAGGTTCCATAAACAGCCATGCCCAAAACGATCACAGTTGTCAGGATATACCAAGTTCCTTGCGCCTTAGAGTTTCCGCGAATATTCGCGCCTCCGGCTAGCGGATCTTCACCCGGTCGAACCCTCCATTTCATAATGGAGTATCCAAAGAAGAACCAAACAAAGAACAAGACCGGAACGGCCAACGTAGACACAAATTTGATGTCAAATTGCTGCCCAGCTGCCTGATCAGTCATAGTTCCTGGTGGAAGGTGTGGTCCAAGCACGAACCACACTAAAGACATGCCGATAATTGAAGCAACTGCCCACGAAATCAAAATCTTAGATATATGACCCTTTGTGGACTCATCACTTCTCGACTCGTCAAGAACGACCTTCGACATACTTTAAACCACCTTCAGAAAGCCGGCCATATAGCCGAGCGCTGTCATTGGTCCACCATTACCGTTTAGAAAACCTAGCCCGCAAGGCACAAAGCATTGCCAGCGATAGGTTCCAGCGGCGCCAGTCTTGAAGTCAAACGTCATAGTTGTATGAGCTTCTGACAAGTTGCACGGTCCAGAACTACAAAAGTTCTTCGCGCTACCGCTTACGCCATACATCGGAACGTTGATTCCAAGGGCAGGGACATTGAAGCTATGCGCAATGCCATTGCCAGTGGAGGTATTTGGATTCACGATGCTTTCAGCAACCCCATTTACGTATGCCACGTTACCTACGGTGCCCTCGACTTGTGACCATACGTTATTACGTAGGGTGCCGCCGGAGTCGTATTCGTAAAGTGTCACGTGAATATCACTATTTGCAGGAAGCTGAATCAGAGTCGTCTGATGCCAGCCACCGTTAGCATCTTGAACGAAGTACCCTACCCAGTTTGGATGAGGTCCAACGCCAACAGCGCCGTCAGTCTGCATTGTGAGATTCACTACGCCTGGGGTGGAAGATGTGCTCGCGGAGACAGTTGGTGGTGACGTTCGTAAGTATCCAACCACTGCCCAGACCAAAAGGCCAATAACAGCAAAGAAGGACACAATTACTGCGCCAGCACGAGCTCCTTTCGACAATCTAACCCCTTTCTTTAACTACCTTGAAGCCTCCAAGAAACCCGGACTACGGCATTTTACAACGCCATAAACCAAGGCTCCTTTTTGCCTTCGGATAAGACTTTACTATATCTGAGTGCAAACTGAAGATCAGCTTGGCGGAAATTTAGAAAAAGTACGTATTTTATGCTATGACCAGGAATATTGTCAGCAACCTGAAAGCATTTTGTCAAAATTATTCGTTTAAAGTCAACAAAACAACCAACTCTGGAGGCAAAAAAATTGTTTTCTGGTACCAAAACCCGGACATATCGATTGTTCTTTAGACATGAATTTAGAGTTCATATTTACGTGCACAAGTCCATTGCGAGCAAAAGTAAATCTTAAATTTGTAAACTTAGGAATTTAATGGGTTAAAGCAATTGCTGAGTTTGAGAGATTAGCGTTGCTTTGGAAATTGCCCCAGCAATATAACCTCGGACGATTCCATTGGCACCAATAAACACCGTAACAGGAACCCCTGGAATCAAATAAGGTCCGACTAAATCGCCGTTCGCGTCAATTACTACAGGGTACTTGACATGATCGGCCTTGACCAAGGAAATAGCTGCTCCAGACGAGGAGGTCTCGTCGATACCTAAAAAATTGATCTTCCCTTGATACTGTTGTCCAAGAGAAGCAAAAGTAGGAAGTTCGGCACGACAAGGAATACAGGCTGGCGAAAAAAAATTTAGAACTGCAGGTTTACCCGCAAATTCCGAAAGAGAATACAGCTGGGTCGCCTTAATTAACGACGGCAGAGCGAACTTGGGTGCGACAGTCCCTACTAACGGACTCGAGGTCTCAACGCCAGTGCCCGTTATGTTTGCCGTGGAGGATGGCGTACGAGCCTGAACAATCGCGTACGCCAACAAAGTAACTACTACAAGAATCCCAAAACCCGTGAAGATTCGCCCACGCGTAAACAATTGTGATGTATTTTTGCGAGACTCAGGGTTTTCATTTTTTGCTGACTTGCTAAAGGTGATAGACAAGGGTATCAATCCCCATGGCTAAAAACAGTAATGTCAGGTACGTAATCGAGTAGCTAAATACGCGCATAGCTATCTTTGGGCTATGCGAAATCTTTAACTTGATGCTATAGTAAATGAATCCCAATCCAAGCACCAATGCGGAGATATCGTATATCAGCCCTAAATGTGCAACTGGTCCAAGTCCCAATGTTACAACAACAAGTGCGACAGTGTAGATAAGTATTTGTCGAGCCGTTTTGTCAAAAGTCGCAACAGAGGGCAACATTGGAACGCCTGCGTTCGAATAGTCGTCTTTGTACTTGAATGCGAGCGCCCAAAAGTGCGGAGGCGTCCAGAGAAAAATGATCAAAAACATCATGACTCCGGCCAGGCTGACATCGTTTTGCACAGCAGCCCACCCAACAAGCACCGGGGCAGCACCCGCCGCTCCACCGATCACAATATTTTGTGTGCTTGTTCGCTTTAGCCACATGGTGTAAATAAAAATATAAAACGCTGCTGCAGCAAGCGAGAGTGTACCAGAAAGCAAATTTACAAAGTGCCAAAGCATCAAAAATGACAATGTCTCGATTATGATCGCAAACGTCAAACCAGCAGTCGGTGAAATTTCTCCAGTAACCAGTGGACGCGACTTAGTACGTTTCATAACCGCATCGATATCTCGATCAAACCACATGTTCACCGCATTGGCACCGCCCGCGGACAACGTACCGCCGGCAACTGTAATAAACACCCTCCCCAATGACGGAAGCCCACGTTGGGCAACAACCATTGCAGGAACAGTTGTTGTGAGTAGTAGTTCGATAATTCTTGGTTTTGTCAATGCCACATATGACCGAACCGTTTTTAGACTGTTACCCGCCCTGACCGTCGCTGGGAATGAATTCATAATTCCTTATCCGCTCGCTTTTTAATGCTACACAATTGATTTCTAAATTTTATTTGGAAATCGTCCTTCAAGACAATAGCCGAAATTCCTAGAATAGTGAGTGTCAGTTCCCAGCACTACAGTATTTCAAAGGTATGATAATGATCATGACAAAAAGGGCATCTTACCTGTACCTTGACACAATCCAAACCCGGGTTCGGTCGATCAATAAAAGCCAAAAATTAATTTGAAGAGTACTTTTGATTTTCCAAACGGGACATTTATCGAGCGCGTAATAGGACTGGCGAATCAGCTCGATATCGCTACCATCTCAGATACAAAACTTGTCCAAATAGACAGTCTAAGTACAATTCGATATCTAACGAACTTCTCCGGATCAAACGCCACTCTCTTGATCGAAACCCGCCATGACCTGCCACTACATGTCTGGTTTATAACGGATAGCCGATACATCGACCAAGCCAATTTAGAACTCAGCGACCTATTGTCAGCGACACAATTTTGTGTCGAAATTGTGAATCAGCATAAAATGCCCGCTAAAACTTTAATCAAATCGGCCTTCGCATCTAGCGCACCGGCAAACTTATTTGTCGAACCGAATCATTTTTCACTGAGTTCTTACCTCGCTATAGCCGAAGTGATCAGCGACGCAGCAACGATCAGTGATATCAGTGAATCAATAGCATCACTTCGAGCGACAAAGGATCCCACTGAAATTGCACGTGGGATTCGCGCGGCCGATATTGCCTCCCATGCCTTTACGCAAATGACGAACTCCCTAAGTTTGCGAGCCACCGAACTAGATCTGGCCCGCGAGCTAAATTACGAGATGATGAAGTTCGGAGCCGACGGTATCGCATTCGATACAATTGTCGCATCTGGTCCAAATAGTTCATTTCCTCACGCCAAGCCGACTTCGCGCCAATTGCGAAATGGAGATGTTGTCGTAATCGACTTTGGCGCACAATTTTTGGGGTACCGTTCCGACTGTACACGTACAATCGCGGTTGGTGGTGAATTTAGCAACAGCCAAATCACAGAAGCATATAAAAGAGTCAAGGTCGCCCAACAAGCAGGAATCGCAAGTAGCAAAGTCGGAGCGAGGTTCTCCGAAGTGGACGCTGCATGTCGACAGGGACTCCCTGAAAGTGATCGGAAATATTTCACCCATGGTACCGGACATGGGGTCGGATTAGATATACATGAAGCGCCGTGGGTATCAAGTAGCTACAAGTCACTAATAAAAAAAGATATGCTTTTCACAATCGAGCCGGGAATTTACTTTCCCGGGGATTTTGGAATCCGCATCGAAGATACCGTCTTGTCCGCAACAACAGGTCCGCGCCAAATAACAAAACTACCAAAATAACAGAATTCGAACGACCACCAGATCGTTGAGCGTCCTCAAAATAGCCGCGCATTTCCTCCCAATTCGTTGCACTGGACTTGGCATAGACAGCACCTGCTAGCCACGCGGGCTACTAATAAAAACACGAAAGCCGTGCGGCCAGGCGATGATACTAATCTTAAGGAGACACATTCAAGCAACTCGCATAGTACGTTTGTACCTGATACTGGAGCAAAAATGGGCGTACCCACATCTTCCAATGACTTCAAAAATGGCATGACCTTGGAATTGCCCGACGGGCTATTTTCAATCGTTGAATTTCAACACGTTAAGCCAGGCAAGGGTGGCGCTTTTGTGCGAACCAAACTCAAAAACCTAAAAACTGGAGCGGTAATTGACCGCACATATCGCGGCGATGAAAAAGTAGACCAAGCCATAATCGAAAAACGTGACATGCAGTTCTTATACCGAGAAGCAGCTGACTACATTTTTATGGATAACTTGTCATACGATCAAATTCAAGTACCGTCAATTCAACTCGGTCTTGCGGCACAATTTCTAAAAGAAGGCGATACCGCCTCTATCTCGATGTATAACGACGTGGTCGTCGGAGTTGAACTACCGGCTGCAGTTGAACTTACAGTCGCCATAACTGAGCCCGGGATTCAAGGCGATCGCGTTTCGGGAGCCCGTAAACCTGCCACTCTCGAGACGGGCATCGTTTTACAAGTGCCGCTGTTTATCGAACAAGGCGAGCGGATAAAAGTTGACACCCGGACTGGCGAATACATAACGCGAGCATGAGTAAACAACGGGCGTCATCGTCAAAAAAGCATAGTCAGTCCACGACTTCACTAAGTAGGCGGGACGCGCGTCAACGTGCCGTCGCTATCTTGTACGAGTCAAAAATAAAAAATATATCAGCTCTCGATATTGCCAACAGCGAGGGACCTGCCGCCATTGACGCATTAACTTATCGCCTCGTCGCTGGGGTGAGCAACGAGCTTGAGGCGATCGATGAAATGATCGCACTAAACAGCAAGAATTGGGACTTTGAACGTTTACCGATCGTGGAAGTTTCCATCTTGGAAATTGCGATTTTCGAGCTTTTGGATTTAACAAACAACCAGGCCGTCGTGATAAATGAAGCTGTAGAACTAACCAAACAGCTGAGTGATCCGAAATCCACGAGCTATATCAATGGCATTTTATCCACGATTGCTTCTCAGTATCTCGTAGACCCGGCCTTCGTCGAAACAGTCGACAACGAGAATACGCAATAGTCAATCCAGGTTTCGTAGCTATATTTGGATATCGATTCCCTCAAAGAGTTTGAGACGTCTGCAAAACCAACGCCTCAAACTCGATTCAAAGTCTTATTGTCCGGTAATTGTTGTTGGATAGTTCGAAAGAGTAATCAATCCAAGATTTTTTGGAGCAATTCCGAAGTCTTTTGCGTCGGTATTCAATTCGCTTTGAGCTTGTTTTTCATATACATCCATGATCTTTTGACGTCGGACAATATCATTGGCCACAGCCGTATCGTGAAAATTCTTGAGCAATGTCCTAAAGTCTAAAATAATGTATGCCGCCTGAGGAAACGCCCAAGTGTACAGATCATTGACGGTAGTTTGGACATTGTAGTTACGCAGCAAGTTTGGAGCATTGATACTTGCAAGGTCGAGCAAATCGCTGTTGCCAACTGGCGAACAATTGGGCTCATCTTGGGTAACTATCGAATACGCCGTTACCAAATCCTTACTAGAACCGTTCAGTATTTCAGTAACAGCGGTAAGTGAATCAGACAGCGCTGCGTTACAGCTTTGTACGTCGGTCCAAACTTCTGTTTGCAACGCGGCAAATTGTGCAGCGCGATCATTTACGCTTGCTGTTCTGGGATAATCAGAAATTACAATAATTGCTAATGCAGCAGCTCCGACCAAAATTGCTGGCAGCTTCCGCCGATACCACGGCTTTTTTTCTGGTGAGAAAACCGTTGGACTTGATTTCAAAATATACTCTTCCTCGCAACTAAAACAACAGAACGACTATTACGATTTCATAGCCGCGGAACTAGGCTACCTCAACTTGAGAAGAATCGCTACTCACACTTTTAGTTCGCAAAACAATTATCCTGTTGACGTCAATATTATCTTGCGTCTAATTTGGCGCGCCGGGCCTGCAAGCATTTCGGCTTTCAATCTAATCAAAATGCTGACATCGCATCTAAAGCGGCCTGCACTGCATTTTCTGAAATACCACTTACGACCTCTAGAACAGACCCAGTTCTTGGCAGCACAAACGTTAAAGTCCCGTGGGCCTTTTTATCTCGATAGAGAAAAGGAAGCAAAGTATCAAATCGAGCGCCTAGCGGCAGACGGGTTGAAAGTCCAAAGCGCGCGAGAACTTCATAATGATGCTCGAGCTCGAATTGGTCAATCCTGCCTAGGCAATATCCTAAATGTGCGGCGAATACGAGTCCAATCGCGACGGCCTCTCCATGGTATAGATAATCTATCTTGTGATCAAACGCCAAAGCTTCAAGTGCATGGGCGAGCGTATGACCGTAATTAAGAAGCGCTCTGTCGCCACCTTCTCGTTCATCCCGGCTTACCACATCAGCTTTTACGCGTACGCACTTGGAAATATCGGATACCAAATCTGACCCGGATAATTTGCCCGAACCAAGAAATTCGTACTTTGCCATTTCACCGTAGCCACACTGCAATTCGCGTTTGGGCAATGTGGTAAGGGTGTCCACGTCGCACACCACCGCAGACGGCTGCCAAAAAGTACCTGCCAAATTTTTCCCTTGCGGAAGATTAACTCCGGTTTTGCCTCCGATCGCTGCATCAACCTGAGCAAGAAGGGTCGTGGCTACATTGATATATCTGATACCGCGATAATAAATAGAGGCTAAAAAGCCTCCGAGATCTGTCACGACACCGCCACCAAGACATACGATCATATCGCGACGACTGAGCCCAAAGCTAGCTACAGACTCTAGAAGTGAATCAATTGTGGAAAGGCGCTTTGCACTTTCACCACTGGGAACAACAAATGTGCGAGACTCGCGTCCCGCGAACTTCAATTCGTAAGGAACTTCTTTTTGAGTGATAATAGCAATTTTTGCAACATTATCCGGAATATATCGATCAAGATCCCCAAGGAGCGAGCGTCCCACAATAACCGGATACGCGGTTGCGTCACTTGGTGCTACGGTGATTTCAGTAGCGGTCACAATATTTTTACACCGCCGTCAGGAGCTGGGGTTTTCAAGGTAATGACTCCTATCTGGCCAATGTTGCCAACAAGTTTGATCAACAATTCTAAATAACCCACCTAGAAAAGTTCACATTTAAATGACCCCCATCACAATAATGGTGTTTGGAGAAGTCTTGCTTAATAGCTTTATGTCACCTGCAAAACATGTACCTTTATTCAAAACCAAAAAGACCCGTGACATACACTCAAAAGGACTTTGGTAAAACGGAGCTAACTCTTAGCGATCGGTCCTGATAGCGTTGTCCCCAGTGATTTCATATAGGAGTCATGGTTGCGGGTAAATTCTGCAATGGAGTCGCCACCGAATTTCCTTAGCGCCTCATCCGCCAGCACGAGTGCCATCATGGTTTCAGCAACAACGCCCATCGCCGGTACCGCTATAACGTCCGTGCGCTCCTTGAACGACATCTCAGATTCCTTCGAAGATACATTTACCGATTGAATTACCGGTCGATTTAGTGTGGCTAACGGTTTCATCCACACTGTCGCCGATATTGGTCCCCCCGTGGTCATACCACCTTCAATCCCGCCCGCATGATGACTATCTCTAACGTAGTCTCCTTTTTCTGAATCCCAAAATATTGCATCATGGGCGACAGAACCACGCAAGGAAGCAACCTCGATGCCGTCTCCGATTGATACTGCTTTAATAGCTTGAATGCTCATCAACGAATATGCCAAACGAGCATCGAGTTTTCTATCCCAATGGACGTGTGAACCAAGACCAACAGGAGCGCCCCACGCAATAACTTGCACTGAACCACCCAGAGAGTCACCATCTTTAGCCGCTGCTTTGATCTCCGCAATCATAGCTTCTTGAATTTCAGGGTCTAGACATCTGATCTCAGACGCGTCGATTACTGATAACTGACTAGGAGTCGGTAATTCTCCTTTATTAGCTACAACAGATCCAATTGAAGTGACATGCGAAACTATTTGAATACCTATCTCAGCTATAAATAGTTTTGCAATCGCACCAGCAGCAACACGAGCGGCTGTTTCTCGAGCTGATGCGCGCTCAAGAACGTCTCTCGCATCATCAAATCCATATTTGAGCATTCCTGATAGATCGGCATGACCTGGGCGCGGAGTCTTTAGGGGTTTGGTTGGCAAACCTGGAGCGCTTGACATTTCAGTTTCCCATTTAGGCCACTCAGTGTTAGTTATCTCAATTGCAATTGGAGACCCCAGGCTTCGTCCGTGTCGGATACCTGACAGCAACCGGACCTCGTCCTTTTCAAATCTCATTCTAGGACCACGGCCGTATCCGAGACGGCGACGCGCAAGTTCTCCTTGAATGAATTCCACGGCAATCGGTAGACCAGCAGGAATTCCCTCGATAATAACGACCAAGGCTTGGCCGTGAGATTCTCCAGCAGTAAGAAAACGAATCATTTACTCTAATCTAGGTGAAATACCCAGACATTACCGACGACATGATCATTCTGACTCCGATATCACCTAAGTGGACACTATTAGTTACAAAACCCTAGTTCAACTCGAAACTCAATAAAACGAGTGCTCTTGGTTTGACACCCGTGTAAAAGCTTCAATCCCGCCTTCGGTGTAGCAATTGCCGATTTACTTTGTAACCGCCTGGTTTAAGCATATCTGAAACGGATTCGTCCCCCCGTTGGTAAAAGTCGCACATCCAGAGGATTGATTTATCGCTGTTATCACAAACGAGCTTCCGAAACTCTGACCCGGAGTAAGTCCTGAATACGTTGAGCCATTTACAGTTACTTCAGCGGACGAGGGCTGACCTACAGGAGACACCGAAACCAAAACTAATTGACTCGGCAAGCTTGAGGTGGTAGATGAAGGCGTAACCAGCGTCGTAGAAGTAGATCCCGTACCAAAAAGTGTCGTAGAAGTAGATCCCGTACCAAAAAGCGTCGTAGTAGTCGCCGCCGTTGTAGACGGGCTCTCTAATGACACAAACGGATCCTTGCTGCCATATATTTGTTGGTAACCTGCGGTAGTTGTAGTCGTTGTCCCTGGAATTGAAGTTTGTGGAGCCGAAGATACGATAGGTCCAGCCCCAGGCAGCGTGGTACTAGGTGAACTAGGTGCTTTACTAAGAACTAGATAAGCGCCAACCCCGATAATTACGATCAGTGCAATGCCAATCGCAATTGCATTATTTCTAGAAATCCGCCCGCCAAGAATCGACTTCCCTGAATTGTGCGCGACTGGAACTTCATTTTGTACCTGTACGTCCGTGTTTTGTTCAGACACTATTTCTCACCTAACCTGCTGAAGTTGTGGTAGTTGTTGCTCCTGCTGAAGAAGCGGCTGTGGTCGTAGTTGACGAAACCGTGGTAGTGCTTGATGCTCCTGGAACCCCATTAGGAATAGTTTGCGAGTAAATTACCGCTTTGATACTTCCTGAGATCTCCGAGCCCGAACTTCCGGTAGCGGTGTTAGTACTACCCCCAGCAGCACTCTGAGCCGAGTTGGTGTTGGTCGACAAATTAACAGAAGTCGCAACAACAAGACGCGGAAGATGGTCAAGCCGATTCATAAAATCTAAAACTTGAAAATATCCACCCTGCACTTGAATCCCTAATTGAACCTGAGGCGGAAGGGGCAGCACCCCGGCGGTGACCGTTGTTGGTGCGGTAGGCTGAGCAGAGGTTATCGAAATGAAACTAATCCCACTTTCGGAGGAAATCGTGTTTAAGGAGAGGATAAAGTTAGCCAGCTGCGGGTATTGCGGAATCGCTAGGTTAAGTCGACCCATCTCAGCTTGAGCAACAGGTAAGTTCTCTTGGAATTGCTTCAAAGAAGTAATCTGATTTGTAGCAGAACTAATCTGAGAATTCAATGTAGACAAATTCGCATCTGCCGCAGAAATTTGCTTGCCCTTTGGCGACCAAACCAAAAAATAAAACGCAACCAGTAATACGACCGCTAACAGACCGGTCGCGAAATAAAGTCGTTTCCTCTTCTCACGCAAGTTCATTGTGAAATGCCCTCTCCTGTTAAGTACGAATCATACCGACTAGGCGTCACAGCATTTCCAAGCGTCGCAGTCGAATTAAAGGTAACGACGGTATTATTAGGTCCAGAAGTTGCAGGCGAATTCATGCAAACTATCGAAGAAGAAGCAGTCGACGATGACACCCAAGGATCCAATACTCCTGAAATTGTATTTATACCGTTGATCCAATGTGCTGGAGCCTGTTGAGAACAACCCATTGCTCCAATCGTCACTCCTGCGGGCTGGGTACCCTGCGCGGCAACACCAGTAAAGTTGGTCCACCAAACATCACTTGGAGTTGCATTGTCAAAGGATGAGACCAAAACCGGCCAAGCTACATCATTTGTCAATACCGCCTGCACTTGTTTTTCTTGGTTAGTCAATTGGGTCTTTACCGCAGCCACATTACTCAGTCGCGCCAGCTGGGCCTGGTCGCTAGATAGCTGCGCCTGGGCAGCCGACACTTGATTGTTTGCACTGCTCAATTGATTTGCCCGAAGCGCATATAGTCCGCCAATTGCGCCCAGCAGTACGAGGACTCCAACGCCAGACAAAACCATATCATTAATAAAACGACGCCGGTCTAGGGCATCAGTACCTAGTAGGTTTACGACGCGCACACCTGATGTGGCAATCCACCTGCCAAGAGCCAAGCCCAAAGCTTCTTGTGTAAAACCAGCAATCCTCTCTCGATCTTCGGGAGAAAATTGCAATTGGTCTGTATTGAGGTAGTCAAATAGGTCAAGGCGCTCGATCGTAATCTCGGACGAAAGACTGTTGCGCAGCGCTTCAAATAACCCAAATGTCATTGCAGCGCCGCCGGTAACAAGAACGCGCACAGACGCCGTATTCTCTTTCTGGAAAAGATAAGAATTCAACGTACCCGAGATAGTCTCGGCGATATCGGTCGACCTATCCCTTATCAAATCTACAAGACTGCGACGGTCTACCCCAGTTCCTAGCTCGCCGTCGAGCGCAGCTTCAGTAGAGCCAGCCCATCTTTTAAGTGTTTCGGCGCGGCTTTGTTCGACGTCGAAACTTTGCGAAATTGCATCGGTAACCATATCACCGCCACGATTTTCAATCGATCTCGCAAGGGTAACTGTCCCATTTTCAGCTATTCCAACGCTAACATTCTCCGCTCCCACAACGACGATAGCTAAAACGTCATCCATTGCTACTGGAAGTGCTTCGGTAGTTAGGTCATCAGTCTCCATATTCTCCTCATAGGAGCTTGGTGGAAACATCTCACCCACTCCAGAACGTGGCGTACCCGACGAACCTTGGGTCAGAGATTGTGCGCTTGAAGCATTAGAAATTTCCGTTGGTGAAAAGTCCTTTGCAGACCTAGTACTTTCCAACTTTGCAACGGCGCGGAATAAAGAAAAAAACGAAGCATCCACGCTCTCGATTCGAAGCCCCGCTTCGGTCACGATTGACTCGTATTGTCTCAAAATCTGAGCATCGCTCGCGACGAGATGAACGCCATTGAGGTCATTACGTGCCTGAGTAGGCACAACAGGTGGCCGCTCAAAATCAACTTCGTACTCGTCTAGATCACCGGGAAGAAACTGGCTTGCCTCAATGCGAATTGAACTTAGTATCTCTGCGTCGGTCATTTCCGGCATTTCGATGTCGCGCAAAAACACGCGCGAACCTTCAACTCCGATTACAACATTTTTGGCTTTGAAGTTCCCTTCGGTCCATAGGCGTTTAATTTCTCCGCTAATAGTGGCTGCGTCTACAATTTCGCCATTAGCAACTGAGTTCGCCGGTAATGTGACGATGCCAAAGTTGGTTACGCGTGGGGTCTTACCCGCATCGTACTCAATTTCGACGCCTTTAATAGCGAACGAACCAATATCGAGACCGACTACACGTTTCAATTTTCGTATCCCCCGCGCTTTAAGTAACTCTCGACATCTCCTCGACGAATTCGCCAAGCTTTGCCGACCCTAGTTGCGGGCAACTCAGCAGTCGAAATGAGCCGGTATATGGTAGTTGTAGACACCCTCATTATGTCTGCAACCTCCTTTACGCGCATTAGCTCGTCGTCGAACACTTTTTACCTCGCAAAAATATGACAGTCGCACCGCAACGTGTCATCACACCGATCTAATTATCAATTCAACATTCGCAATATTTGGAAGATCTTCAAGAACTTCAACATGTTGAGTATCCACAACATGTTCAATAACCACAACATCTACAATATCGACACAATATACAATATGTTGAAAAAAGTATTAAAAGATTTATTAATTTTGTAATTACGCGAGGTAAATTACATTAATGTAATTTGCTCTTTTACGCCAATTTGAACCAGACAAGTGACCTGTAGTGCACGTTTACAGGGTATTTCAAGAAACGAAACAAAGAAGTGTTATAAATCTATTTATTCAAAAGATCCGAATCGAAGGATAAATAAAAAGTGAAATAATTGCCGCCAGCGACATAAATGGACCAAATGGAATAGCTACACGTAAAGATTTTGATCTTCTGATTGCATATGCGATCCCAAATATTGAGCCAAGCAGAAACGATCCATAAATAAAATCAACCACTGCCCAAATACCGAAAAAGCCGAGCGGCAACCCGATAAACGCTCCCAGGCGGACATCCCCCATACCCATTGAACGGGGCGCAATGAAATGTAAAGCTCCAAAGATCAAAAACCCTAGACCCAATCCAACAACTAACCTAAATATCATTGCTCGCGGATCCGTACTGAAAAATGACGCAAGCAAAAAAGAGAAAGTGATTACCGGACCAACTGCGTAAAGAATTTTTCTTGGAATTTTTCTCGTCTCGACATCGATCACCGATACCACTAAAAGTGTCGACACAAATAACGACATCGTGGATGCAATCAGCAACGACTTGAAGTGATAAAACATGAGCATAAAAGCGGCCATAGTTAGAAGCTCAATCAGTGGATATCTAGAGGAAATAGTTTTTTTGCATTTCGAACATTTTCCTTTTAGTGCCAAATAAGAAATTACGGGAATATTTTCACGTGCCCTAAGCATGTGTCCGCACGACGGACACGAAGAACCTGGTCGTACGACGGAAAGTTCGCGTGGCACCCGCCAAATGACCACGTTTAGGAACGACCCAACCAACAGTCCAAAGATAGCCGCCAAAGTCAAAACAATTGCCACCATCATGATTTGTCTACTTCCCAGTTCTCTTCCATCTGGTAAATTGGTGTTTTCTTTCCGTAAAATCGTCGAATTGCGTTATTTCGATTTATCTCAGCTTCTACGGGCGCCTGCTTTACGTCAGATACATATTTGTTTGACTTCATGTAGGTCCATATTTCGTCGGATATTGTTTTCTTTATAAAACAATTATCAAGCATCGCTGCCTGGAACAACGCCGCGATCGTGGCCAAAGTCGCTAGGTAAAGAATTACTGTATATTGCAACGGTACGAGTCCTAAAGAAGCTGCGAAAATCACAGCAAAACAAAGTGCTCCAGATACAAACAGATAAGTCAAACGCATTCTCTTTTGCGTAGGCACAAGTAGCATCGCAAAAACTAAAAACGGCACTGCGTAATAAGGAACCATGACGGGCTCAAGCCAAATTCTTAACGAAAGAGCAACGGTTGAAACCAAAAATACTTCCCGCCAAGATTGGGTGAATAAATCCAATCTGGATTTACCGATAAACCCGATTGCGATGGCCGCGAGAACCATGATAATTCTAAGTGGACCTGCCATTACTTGTCCTTTAGAAAGGGTCAAAAGGCCAAGAATAGTTAAATGATCAATTCTAGGAAAATTTGGTTGATGCACGGTAGCAGCCAACGTAGCTTTAAAATCCGCTAATAACGTAGGAGCGTAAAGAAGTGCTGGGATAAATATAACCCTTGCAAACGAGGAAAGAAATACTCTCATACTTCGAATTCGTAGCACCCAAAGGGGTATTAGAAAGAGCACTACAAACGGTTGAAAGCTAAGCGCAATTCCGGCAATATAGCTAGCGGAAGTGATTCTGTCATCTTCAAGTCGTTCAAAGATGACCAAACAAAGAGTTAGCGCAATCAAGTCTTCAGGATGTCCCCACGGAAATAACACAAATCCGGCACCAATTGTCGTGATGCCCGTCAGCACAAAACCAAATCTGTCAGTTCCAATATGACGCTCATAAAATCGAAGTACGTTATAGGTCCAAATACCTAGAAATGGAGCAAGATACGCCAGAGCCAACGGCCACGCAGTTGGATCAGGAAACGGCTGCGGATACGGTTCTAGCAATTTGAATGCATCAATTAAATACGCAAGAGGAGTTAGCACAAGCGGCCCCAGCGGAGGCGCTAGCAACCCGCTTCCGCCGGAATAAATTATGCCATATCCACCCCAGAGAATCATGTGTGCGTCCCGTAGTGTTGCAAAAAGATCCTCGGGATAAAGCCAACTTGGAACGTGCCAAAGCAAACTAGGAAGAAAGAAGCTGACAGAGTAAGACACACCGAGGAACAGTACGGAAATTAGTATAGAAAAGCTCAGTTGCTTCTTTTTTAATGACATCTTGGACACGTTTAACCACCACTCGAAAAAATATCCACAAGTTCTTATCGGATGGCAAGTGGCGCTGCCTTATGCGTGAAGCGGATTATTTACAAATCGTTTACGTCACGGCTTATAACGAGTTTTACCGACCTGGCGATTTAGGGTTTACCAGTCAAATAACTCAAAAGGGCTTACAAGCGACCTACGTCTGGCTACCCACATCCGACCTGTCTGATTGCAAAGTTAGGCGCAGCGAACCAATCATGAGACAAGTTCATTATGAAGAGACATCGCAGACAAAGTGCACTTGAACTCACCTCAGTACTCTAGACGCCACACAATCTGTCTGAAAGTAACGTAGCGAGCCAGCCAATTCCACAAAGCAGCAAATCTTGCCACATGGTGTAGCTTTGAACTCGAGTTCAGAATTCGAGATCATAGAACTCAATACTGCAGGAAGGTCGAATGAAAACTGAAGATAGCTCCCCAAGTCCGGACAATCTCGATCCAATAAGGCACTTAAAGCTCGACGGTGCGTTTAACTTCCGCGACATTGGAGGTTACTCCACCAAAGACGGTAAAAGAGTATCATGGCGAAAGCTATTTAGATCAGACGATCTTTTTCGATTAACTAAAAGCGATTTAGAAGTCTTTAACAAGCTGGGCATTAAAACCGTTATCGACCTCCGGACAAAAAACGAAGCCGACCAACGCGGGCGCTTCCCAATTGCCAATTACAAGATCGACTACTACCAACGTTCACTGATCGACATATCTGCAGACCATTCCAAAGCTATCGGTGACACTACGGGCGAGTATATATTTTTACGTTACACTGAGATCCTAACGCAAGGTTCACC
>JAJYGT010000078.1 GCA_021785005.1 Actinomycetes bacterium | reverse complement strand
TTGCTAGATGCTATGGGTTGCATTCTGCAGAGGCGACTCTGGCGTTGGTGATGCTTTCCTGTGGACCGATTGATCTCAAACTTCCATACGAACGGGCGAGTTGATCCACATGAAGGTCAATAGAGCCACAAAATCATCACGGTAAATTCGAGACCCTCATCTACAGTCGTAACGACGACGGGCTCAAGAAACTGAACGGTGATAACAGTACCCACTCCGGGGATTTCTCCGCATAGCTGTCCATTCATTTTTTTAGCCCAACTTTCGACCCACCACCCGTAGATCCTCATGTCCTGACCATAAGGGCATCTGAATTCGGGCACTACAGGTGAACAACTACTTTCTTGTTCCGACTAAGGGTGAAGTCCGTCACACGTGCTCTAGCGCAACAATCCACGGTTCTCGTGGTGCCCTCCACCACCACCATGCTGGCCTACAGGCTCAACGGCACTACAGAAACACCGGTGTCTAACCGAACCGGACATTTCTAATTATTGCAGATTCAACTGACTGGTGCCAGTCTCTATCACTGCCGGCCGCCTACAATCTTCTATTTCCACGGCGAGCCCGCTCAGGCGGGGTCTTGGTTGCTGACCACGGAATTGGTACGTAGGTCTTGCGAATAAACATTGTCGGTGTGCTGGAGTTACACCGTTACCATTGGGCGCTGCCTTGACGCCAAGGGAAAGAGCGAACGTTCGAGTTCTTGGTGGATTGCGTTGTTGCTTTCTTAGATCATCCGGAACGCGACACGGGCTATGCTGACTCAGCGATTATCGGCTCAATCCACGCTGCGAAGCGATCTGGATTACCAGTACCACAGCGAGAGTCGCTGCGGTACTGGTAATAGTGGTTCCCGAGGCACTGCTTCGCTCCTTAACAGTTAATAGGCCGAGGTCAAGTGGTGCACTAAGAGCGACTACGTAGATTAATATTGTGCCACCCTTGGCTCGACTAGCGATTGGACTGTCAAGACTTGAATTTACCTCATAAATTACTGCATTGGTCTCGATTTCAGCTCGACGCCACCAATCCTGGAACATCTCCCATCGACGAATACAGAGTTGTTGTTGAGAAGGCAATGATTCCAGGCTCGTAAACTCAGGCGCATCCAACCCTTGTATGGGCGCCCTTGATATCGGTCGAAGGTCACACAAGCGCCTCCAAACTTCTACCTTCCACGACGACCACTCAGGATCTTCATTCGCGACGAATGGTCTAGGTCGTCTGAAACTCGGAACGAACGACTTACCATCAAAGCTTGGGCTCGCAAAATAGAGCCAGTTAATGCACTTGTCGGCATGAAATATAAGCTTCGTTTTCGATTTTGAAATACCTTCTGATGACACTAGATGTCTCCTTTTGGTTATACGAACGCAATTAATCAAACGCAATTAATGCGTTAAAATGCCGTCCAGGTGATGCGTCGGCCACTTACGGCGTAGCGTGGCCTTACACGTCAAGAAACACAGGCCCGTAGATGATTGTCAAAATCTCAAGCACTACCAACCCTCAGGCAACGTTCGTGTATGAACTTGGTTAGAATCTAAATCCGGTGAAGAGCTAGACCGACAAACTTGCTGATCCTTGGCGTTTTCGATGAACCGCATAGCGTAACGCTATTGGGTGACAGTTTTAGGACAAATCTTACGGAGATGACTATAAACGCAATAATTGCCGAGGTGATGATGATGCCAAGCTAGTTCTTACGCCACATCTACTTTCAAATACCTCCAAATTATCGTGGTTTGTAATGGCAATAACTCCTTTCGCATCACGCTAGTATTGGAATAGCAAAGACTTGAAAGAGTCGACCTCAATGATAAGTTACTGATCAAGTTTTCTCGTAATCCAGTCCAAGTAACGTTCGTGATCTTGAAGGAGTCCGATACTTATCGCGAATCCTGTCTTGTTATACACCAAACCAAGATCAAGCGGTTCTGCAAGGGAAATGACGTGCATTTTGAGAAGTCGATTCTCACGAGGTCGAGACCTTATTAGATCGCGAGTCAACAAACTCAGCTTTGGATCACGAACTATCGTGATCATTTGCTCGTTTGCGGTGATCCACCAGTCAAGAAATAGCTCCCATCGGCGAACACAGAGTTTTTGTTGAGAAGGCATGGTTGCCAAACTTGAAAAATCTGGCGGATCGTATCCCGGAATGGAACGAGGTCCTCTTATATTTACTTTTCCCCAAGCCTCTCCCAACCGCTCTATCCACTCAGGATCTGGGTCTGACCGTTCAGCAATTAACGTTGGGACACTGGGCATAAAATCAGTCCCGTTGTAATGAGGACTTGAAAAATATACCCAGTTAAAATCCTGTTCCGGCGATAAATTCACACTAAATTGGTTTGGGCCTCGGTCACTATAATGCAACTACTTGTCGTCCTTTGCGTTGGTTTCTTGGCATTTTAAATTGTGTTCACATTACAGCTTTTACGTTATTGCATCGCGCAATTGCCTCAAGCTGTGACTTCTCGGTGTCTATTTACTCGCGTAAAAATCCTACACATATGTCAAAGGATATAAGCTTGTGAGTCAGTCGGACCTGCTTCACAAACTCCACCGTACCAAAGCACTGCCGCTCCATATTCATTGCTCGCCAAGTAATAACCAGGTACTGGTGGGGTTTGGATCTGGAAGTTACCCCAGGTGTTTTGAAAGTCCAAATTGCCCGAGTCGGGGAAGTTCACTTGATAAATACTGGAATTCGGGCCATACTGTACCGAGGTGTCCCAAGAGTAATAAACAGAGGCACTATAAGTAGTAAAGCCGTATTCAAGGAGGTAGTCAAACGGATCGAGCGACCATTCATTTATTGTCGTATAAGAAGTACCGCAGCTGCCGCTAGATTCGTCGGCAGGGGAAATGTGTTGCGCTTCTTGACTTGCGCTACGAGCTTTAGCGGCTGCGTAAATCTTGGTATTGACTGATATTGAAGTTGCGTTAGGAAGCAAAAGAATCGTGTTAGATCCTTGTAAATGACTTTTTAGATTTTCATTGGAGCCGAAATAACGTTTTGTATCGCGCTAGTGTTACTGGCTGGGATCGGCGAAGTGGACACTTGGGATGCCTGCGCGACTTGGGTAGGCATCATCGACATAACCAAAAAGGTTTCTG
Organism: Actinomycetes bacterium; assembly: GCA_021785005.1. Taxonomy (GTDB): domain Bacteria; phylum Actinomycetota; class Acidimicrobiia; order Acidimicrobiales; family Acidimicrobiaceae; genus Acidithrix. Next base: position 2,102 of record JAJYGT010000078.1, on the reverse strand, counting down.
ACACGAAGGTGACTCCTACGAATCCGTATCTAATTTTCATGACTTCATTCTCCCCTCTGATTTCATAGTGATTATGAGTTATCAAATCGCGCTCCGCGAAATTGTCAATGGCCATTGACAGAAATGAAGTCCCAAAGACACAATGTCTTTCGCCGACAGATGGATCCAGTGCATCGATTACAAGGTGAAGGAGCTATTTGACCAGACTAAAATTATCCGTCCAAGGGGACCAACCGGTTCAGGTTTTGACCGTGCCGATGAAGGGCCGTTCCGGTCGATTTTCACGCACGAATACCGTCACGCCCTAGCGAAGCCGGAAAAACTTCGTACAGGTACCGGTCGGTACATTGGATTTTAGAACACCAGTCACGACTATCAAAAGATCGGATACCTAAGTCCGATCAACTTTGAGCTACCCGTAGCTAAAGCCGCGAACGTGGCCTCACATGAAAGTGTCTACTTTTTCTGGGGAACCTCACTAGCGACAACCAACCGTCGGGTATACATCAGCCAAAGTAATTTTAAAAGTTTGCGTTGAAATTGAAGTGAGGGCCAAAACGTGCCGAAACATTAACAAGTTATGACACAGGTTGCACCAGATATCTCCAGTCCGTCGCAAAGAAGCATCAAGCGACAGCCACGTAACTTTGACTTTCGTCAGCCAAAATCTCTAGAGAGAAACCAACTAAGAGCTCTTCAGCTGGTTCTTGAAAGCTTTCTACGAGCGGCAAGCTCAGTTCTGTCGGCGAATTTGAGGATGCCATTTCGTTTAAATGTGGGCGAACTCGAACAAAAACCCTGGGAAGCGGTAATTTCCGATCTGGAAGATCCAGCATCAATTGCTGTTTTTTCCTTACCGCCATTGCCCTCCAAAGCGCTGTGGCATATGCCGATCGACTTGGTAATGCGCCTTATCGATCTGCGCTTGGGCGGGAGCGGCAAAGGGGACGTCCCTAAAAGAGCGCTTACCGATATTGAAAGAGTGATTGTTCGAGATCTAGTATCTGAAATGCTTCAACAGCTGGTGCCGGCCTTTGGCCCAATAACAACTGTTAATATTGGAACTTTGCATCAAGAATCGTCACTTCAATTTGTTCAATTAGTCGCCCTGTCCGAAATGTGCGTGTTGGCACCAATCGAACTTTCAATATCTAACGATCCACCGATTTACACTGCAATTTGTTTCCCTTTCCCGCTTCTACGTCCAATTACGGAAATCTTAAATAGTAGAGCAAACCCAGTAGAAGACACTTTAGAGTCGACGCTCACCGCCAAAATTGAATCTCGTCTTTTCGACGTCGAAGTAGTTCTAAACGTTGAGTTTGAACCCACGACTCTTACGTCCAGAGAAGTCGTCTCGCTGGCGATCGGCGATGTGGTCAGATTAGATCATCGGAAAGGTCAACCGTTGAAAATTAAAGTTGACAATACTTTCATGTATTATGCCATGCCGACCCAAGTCGGAAAAAGAGTCGCTTGTTTATTGACAAACCCGGAGGAAACAAATGACAGACGTTAGCGCAACAGTCAATCCACAAACACCAGTAGTTGCCAGCCCATTTATCCCCAACAGAATCGAAACCGATCTCGGCCCGCTTGGCGTAATTCAAAATGTTGGGATGGAGATAACCGTTGAGCTTGGGCGCGCAAAACTTTCCGTGCGCGAGTTACTTGCTTTGACTAGTGGGGACGTCGTGGAGTTGGATCGACTCGCAACGGCACCAGTGGACGTCTTGGTAAATGGCACACTAATCGCGCGCGCCGAAGTCGTGGTCGTAGAAGACGAATTTGGAATTCGAATTACTGAAGTCGTAGGACGCGACGACTCTACCGACAACTAAGAAACTATCCCTTTTGAACACAGGCCTGAGCTTTTCGCTCCGGCCAACACGGAAGATCCCTAGCCACGGAATGGCTTCATACAAACGTTGAGCAGGATTGCTCTCGTTCATGGAGAACACATTTATGAGCACGGTAACTCTAATTATTAGACTGATCTTTTCCCTTGGACTTACAATCGGCATAATTTTGCTCATTGCCAAGATTTACCAGAGCAAGTCAAAATTGACTCGAAAAACAATAGGCGGCAGAACGCCCGAGCG
>JAJYGT010000025.1 GCA_021785005.1 Actinomycetes bacterium | reverse complement strand
CCGTATCCAACTAGATAAAATCCGAGTTTTTCAAGATAGCTCGTAAGGCCGGCCTTTTCGTAGTATTCCATCACCACCTTGGATCCCGGGGCCAGCGTTGTTTTTACCCATGGTTTTGTGACGAGCCCGAGCTCCACTGCTTTTTTGGCTAGGAGTCCAGCTGCTATCATCACTGATGGATTAGAAGTATTGGTGCAACTAGTGATCGCTGCAATCACAACGCTGCCGTGTTCAATTGGGAAAGTACTTCCGTTGGAAAGCGTTACGTTTGCTGGGGTGCCGGGCGCCGAAGTTTTCGTACTTGCCATGATTCCGGTAAGTGCCTTTTCAAATGATTCTTTGGCATCTTTTACTGAAATTCGATCCTGGGGACGCGATGGACCTGCAATTGATGGTTCGATAGTCGACAGATCGATTTCGAGCACTTCGTCATAGTCGGGTTCAGCGGCAGGATCAAACCAAAGCCCTTGAGCTTTTGCATACGTTTCGACCAAGACCAGTTGTTCTTCGCTACGCCCCGTTAGGCGCAAGTAATTGATAGTTTGGTCGTCAATTGCAAAAATGGTAGCAGTAGATCCATATTCCGGAGACATGTTGCCAATTGTCGCTCTATTTTCGACAGGCACACTATTGCATCCTGGCCCAAAAAATTCGACGAATTTGCCGACGACGCCGTGTTGTCGTAATCGTTGGGTTACGTACAAAACCATATCTGTCGCAGTCGTGCCAGGCGGCAAAGAGCCTTTTAGGCGAATTCCCACTACTTCAGGAACGAGCATCGAAATTGGTTGTCCAAGCATCGCGGCTTCGGCTTCTATGCCGCCCACTCCCCAGCCAAGCACACCCAAACCATTGATCATGGTCGTATGAGAATCTGTTCCTACCAAGGTATCAGGATAAGCGTTGTTGTTTTCGTCAACAAATACTACGCGCGCCAAGTATTCAAGGTTGACTTGGTGGCAAATACCGGTATCTGGAGGAACAACGACGAAATTGTTGAACGCTTGTTGGCCCCAGCGTAAGAATTGATATCGTTCTTTATTTCGACTTGCCTCGAGTTCAGCATTGATCCCAAAAGATTTCGAATTACCGTAATCGTCGGCTATCACCGAGTGATCAATTACGAGTTCGACCGGTATGAGTGGATTCACCACGGTCGGATCGCCTCCGAGACTAACCATCGCATCGCGCATGGCCGCCAGATCGACGACTGCAGGTACTCCGGTAAGATCTTGCATAAGAATTCGAGCGGGTGAAAAAGCGATTTCTTGATTATTTGACTTTGAACGGGAATTAACAAGCGCCTTAATGTCACTTGCTTTAACTGAGATGCCATCTTCATTTCGCAGGAGATTTTCTAGCAAAATCTTAAGACAATACGGTAATCCGGCTACATCGCCAATTGCCCCAAGTGCCGAAAGACTATAAATGGTATAGCTCTTTTCGTTGACGGTCAAAAGAGTCTTGGAACTAAAGGTGTTCATAACGGCTTTCTCCTTGGGTCTTTTCGTATAGCCCTCGCTATTACATCGTAGTAATGCGCTAGGTTGCTGCGATTAAAGAAAGATTAACACCTTTGGCCTTTGTAAATGCGATGCTTTTGGGTAGCACATTGTTGACAAGGCGTCCGGGCTCGAAATCAGGCAATGGGACTCGGTTAATTCTCGCGCGGGGGAGTAGCTACTAGTGAAGCCTTGAGAGACAGAACTTTGGGAAAGTTGCGCATGATGCAAGAGTGGATTTGTAGGTATATATCGCTTAACTATGGGGCCAAAACGTGGGATGTTAGGCAGCTCCTATAAACGAATGGCCTTTCACGTTTAAATAGTCGAAATAAATCACTTGGTTGGCAACCATCTTGAGCGAAAATGAAAGATATTTCATTGGTGCGACGACAGTCACCGTAATGTCATGCTTGCGGAGCTGCGCTGCGAAAGGGGCGAAGATGTGATCACCTGAAGCAATTACGACCTCTGAAAAGCGGTTGTACGAATTGGGAATTTCATCCCATACCTCTAACAGGGCGAGGTCTGCCCCGTTGAACCCTGATCGAATCAAGCGGCGACACGGAGGCCATGAGAAAAAATGCGTACATGCGCCAAGATGTGAAGTAGCTATGACTGTCTGATCCATTTCTTTGGGCTTAATTACGTCCATATAGTGAAGTCGTGAGAGCTTCGCTTGCTCAGGACTAGGCATTGGAGTTCCTACCAGGTTGTCTAGGTCGATTAGGTGAAGGGTGCGAACCGAGGAAAAATTTTTCATACCAAATATCTGTACACCAGCGTTGTGACAATGTTTAGAAATCAAGCACGATGCCTCGTAAGTTTTATTTTGCTTGCACGGATGTGTTCCAAACAAAAACTCCGTTTCTTGGTTATTCCGGTATTTTAGGACCATCTCGCTGAAATCTTTGGACCGCTTGATCTTTTACCTGAGAAACTTTCATTGGCACGTACTTTTGGTGACGTGTCAAAGGGTGCGGTTTGAACCATTGTTTGAAACGGAAGCTGCAATAACATTTCTGTTGCGGTTAAAGTCACTGCAATCATTAATATTTTTTCGGCTTACCAAGAATCCCAGCTGAATTGCAATTTAAATAGCGGTTAATTGGGATGCCTTCTGTTGATAACACACATCTCACCGCCCACAAGAAAGAGAAAGTTTCAGCTTCGCCGCGAATTAGGTCTTTGCGGATCGAAGCGACCTGACGTTTGGGTGGTTCAAGTATTTGGACGAAGATTGTTAGTTGGACAAAGGTTGTCGCTTTTACGTCGATGATTATGATAACCTGTCCAGCGACGTAATTGTTTAAGGGGGCAGCCTGAGGCGCGTTCTTGGAACCAATGCAATAAGATGGCTAAATCGAGGGATAATAAAACACGTCCTAATCTGCCTCGTATGCGCCTTTTTGCTTGTGTCCTGTGCCACAGCGGGGAGTAATGCTTCTGTACAGCATCCCGCGACACTTCCTCATCTGACAGGTCCTGGGTCTGTTCGTGTACAAAAAGACGTTTCTACCATTACCTCTCAGCCTGCGGTCTTTAACTTGGATTCATCTCCGACTTTGTCCTCAGGTGAACCTGTGTTTATCTCGAAAAGCGGGTTCCTCATCGAAGCTTCGATCAATGGCAACCAAAGTGAGATTTACAAACGCATGAGGCCATCCGCTAACTGGACTTATGTTGGTTCAATACCAGGCGTTGCGGTACAGCTCGATTTTGACACTTTGGATTCGGGCTTCGCGCTAGTTGGTAGCTCTTTATTTTCTGCGAACTCCCTTTACTCGACATCGGACGGAGGGCGACAGTGGTCGTTGATATCTACGGGAAATTATGTACAGATGCATTTCTTCGATAGTCGAGATGGTCTAGCTGTGACGAATCCTCCCGTTGGTTTAGGATTGGAACCCGGGATTCTAATTACGGTTGACGGCGGTCACAGATGGATTCGGGCGTCCGGCTCGGCATTGCCACAAATAGGTCTTATTCAAAGTCCTTATGCCAGCTTCTCCTTCGTATCGAATGAAGTTGGGTGGCTGGCCCTAGGGGGGCAGCCCGGAGCAGGCAGCCAAGAAAAATGGCTATTGAAAACTCTCGACGGCGGACAATCTTGGTCTTTGGTCGCGGTTACTCCTGGATTTTCCTCGTCCACCACGACTGCGGCTATTACACCCGCTTTAACCATGGGCGGATATTTGGCACAAGTACGGTTCGTGAGTTACTTGGTTGGCTATATGGCGCTTGAAGAGGGTCCTCCTGGTGCTGTGCTCAAAACTCTCGACGGTGGAATTCACTGGAAACAGCAGCAGGTTTTGCCAGTTAATAACTTCCGCTCCACAAACATAGCGCAGATAGCCCCGAACACTTTGTATGGAGGTATTGCTGTTACAGATTTTGGATCGATTTGGAATCAAGCAAAACCTGGCGAGGCGTGGAAAGAAGTTTATCCTCCATATCGAGCGGTGAGCGTTTCGTATGGGTCAGGCAATCTCGACGTAATTACCGAGCAGGGGCGCGTCTTTGCCTTTGGATCGGATCTGTCTTTTGCGCCTAAGTTCTTAGGGAACTTAGGATTTAAGACTGAGGCTATCAACGCAGTTTCAAATGGTGTGATAGTAATCACGAGTAATCCTATTGATACTTGGAAATCGGGAAAAGCCTGGACTAAAATTCCAATACCGACCGGCTGGCAATTAAACGGCGGACTTTTTTTGAGTAAGTCAGTTGGACTTGTTGCGCAACGCCTCCTAAATTCAGCACTTGAGGCAACAATAAACGGCGGACATTCTTGGACTTTGGTTCCGCTTCCGTTTGTTCCATTTTCGCTTGATCCGCTTAGCGCAACCGACTGGTGGGTTATTGGCGAAGTATCAGGTCCGCTAGAACCCAATCCTTACAAAAAGAACGTACGTGTGAGCACTTATTCGCTATATCACACGGCAAATGCTGGTCGTAGTTGGTCAGAGTATGAGACCAACTGGGGAAGTGGCACTGGATTGTTCGGAGTGAAATTCTACTCGTCGGCGGTCGGATATGTCTGGACACAGAATGCAATTTTCGTTACGACCAACGGCGGCATAACCTTTGTCAGCCATCAGCTCCCGGAAAACCAAGTAATCCCGAACCCCAGTAGCCTTGCTGTAGGCTCAGCTGGCCGCGCTTGGATTGTCTCTGATAGCTACCCAGTGTTTGAAACCAAGGATTTTGGTGCTAACTGGTCAGCTGTGGGATAAAGAGGATTACGGTAACTGTCAAGGTAGTTGACGCGTTTGGGGCTTTTGGACCAATTACTTTTTTCCTCTTTGCCGTCATCGTCCTTTTGTTTGGCTAAGTGTATTCGTCGATCTAGACCTAAAGAGATGATTTGTCTTGTGGGTTGCGAACGAGCCGTGGAGCGGGCGACGAGAATCGAACTCGCGTTCTCAGCTTGGGAAGCTGATGTTCTGCCGCTGAACTACGCCCGCGGTTGAGGTTCGAGAGCTACTCTAACTTCTTTGCTCTAGTCATACTATCGCAAGAATGTGTTGACGCAGAGCAACCGAATTGCATTGGAACCGGAACAAGCCAATTTTTCGGAAAACTAGCTAGTAATTTGAGTTCATGTAGGCGTGATCGCATCAGCAAGTAATTCGAGCGAACTATTGTTGTCGGTATGATTCTTTCAGATGTCACAATTCGAGAAGAGCTAGAAGCCGGACGCATAGTGATCCAGCCATTAGCGGATTCTGCCATACAACCTTCATCGGTTGATCTTCGAGTGGATCGCTACTTTCGAACCTTTAGAAACCACACCGCACGGGTAATTGATGTGCGCGAGGAACAAGGTGAATTGACTGAAGAGATTGAAGTCGATGAAGATGGTGTTTTTATTCTTCATCCAGGTGAGTTTGTGTTGGGTTCAACTTTGGAATGGGTATCCATCCCTTTGGATCTTGTCGGACGCCTTGAAGGCAAATCTAGCCTTGGTCGTCTGGGCCTTTTGATTCACTCTACGGCTGGATTCGTCGACGCTGGATTCGAGGGACATTTAACGCTCGAACTGTCCAATGTGGCTAATCTTCCTATAACTGTGTACCCTGGCATGAAAATTGGTCAAATAAGTTTTTTGCGTATGACGACTCCTGCCGAAGTGCCCTATGGAAGTTCCAGGCTCGGATCAAAGTATCAGCACCAGCGTGGTCCTACACCTTCAAGGGGATATCGAAACTTTGTGGAATCTGAAAATTGACCCTGTTCATGCGCATGTTGTGATCTAGGATTTGCATTGGATCTAATGTGGATCTTTAAGTTTTGGGCAACCGTTACTCGCGACTACCCAAAATGAACGAATAGAAATGCTGAAATTCAAAGGAAGTTTAGCTCCCGAGAAACTAATCACTTGAGACTAAGGAAAGCCTGTGCGTATAGCTATTGGCCTTGGTATAACTGCAATTGCTATTCTGTTTGCGGGACGGCGGATACTTTTTCTTTTTCGTCTGGTAAAAAGCGGAACTGGGTCTTTTGCAAGAAGATCAACCGTAACAAGTCAAATCGAGGCGGAACTTGTTGAAGTCTTGGGGCAAAAGAAATTACTAAAGAAGCTTGTGCCCGGTCTAGCGCATTTTTTTACGTTTTGGGGCTTTTTAGTGCTTTTAGCCACGGTTCTAGAAGCCTATGGAACGCTATTCAAAAATAATTTTGCCATTCCCTTTATTGGACACGATTCTTGGCTTGGGTTCCTGGAGGACTTTTTTTCAACCTCAGTGTTGCTGGCACTGATAGCTTTCGCCGCAATTCGCATACAAAATTCTCCATCTCGGAAAATGAAGTCTTCGCGATTTTACGGCTCGCATTTAGGCGCGGCTTGGCTGGTGCTCGTAAGTATTGCACTTGTTGTAGTTACGCTTTTAATTTATCGTGGGGCGCAAATAAACGATGGTAGCTTTCCTTTTGGTCATTTTGCCTTCGCATCTTATTTGACTGCAAATGCTATTGCACCACTTGGCATTTCCGCAAACAAAGTCTTGGAGGCGATCTTTGTTGAAATGAACATCGCAGTAATAATGGCGTTTCTCGTTTTTGTCACTTACTCTAAACACCTCCATATTTTTGCCGCGCCGATTAATATTGCGTTTTCTAGGCGACCAAATGCCCTTGGCGCATTAGCAACTACGCCAAACATGGATCCAGAAACGCTTACTGAAGATGCGTCATTTGGAGTAGGCAAGATTCAAGATTTTTCTTGGAAGCAATTGCTTGATTTAGTGACATGTACTGAATGTGGGCGATGTCAAGAGCAATGCCCAGCGTGGAATACAGGCAAGGCTCTTTCGCCTAAGTTGCTGATTACAGATTTGAGGGATCATTTATTTAGCCAGGCTAATATCCTGGTCAAACCGACTAACAACTTAGATGGCGAATTAGGGCCTACCACGCGGGCTGCAACCCAGCTGGTTCCAGATGTGATTAGCAAGGAAGTTCTGTGGTCCTGTACGACATGTGGCGCATGTGTACAGGCTTGTCCTGTTGACATAGAACATGTGGACGCGATAATTGATATGCGACGTTATCAAGTTCTAATGGAATCGGATTTTCCGAGCGAAGCGAGTTCCATGTTGCGCAATATTGAAAACTTTGGCGATCCCTGGGGTCTTGGGCAAAGACACCGTCTTGATTGGGTGACCGAACTTGACTTTGAGGTGATGGTGGTCACCGATGAGATTCCAGAATCAATCGAGTATTTATTTTGGGTTGGGTGTGCGGGAGCGCTAGATGAGCGCGCACGCAAGGTAACCCAATCAATTGCAAGGTTATTGCATCGCGCGAATGTCGGTTTCGCTGTGCTTGGTCCCAAGGAGACTTGTACAGGAGATCCAGCTAGAAGGCTAGGAAACGAGTATCTATATCAGACTCAAGCGGCGCAAAATATCGAGACGTTAAATGCATTGAAACCAAAAAAGATCATTGCGTCATGTGCCCATTGCTTTAATTCTATAGCTAATGAATACAAGGATCTCGGTGGCAACTTTGAGGTTATTCATCATACTCAACTCCTCAACACGCTCACCAAAGCCAGCGCGTTTGGTTCAATTGCTAGCGGTATGGCGGAGCGAATAACTTTTCATGATCCCTGTTATTTAGGTCGACACAATAGGATTTTTGCTGATCCCCGAGGTGCATTGTCTTCTATCGACAATACTTCATTGGTGGAGATGTCTCGCAACAAAGAGCAATCGTTTTGCTGCGGCGCAGGCGGTGCTCGGATGTGGCTCGAAGAATCTGTCGGTACCCGAGTAAATAGCGCTCGTATCGATCAAGGGTTAGCTACGACTCCAGATGTGATAGCAACGGCGTGTCCGTATTGTCTGATCATGCTTGACGACGGATTAAAGGCAAAGCAGACTGATGGATTGGCGTCTGACCAGATAATGGTCTTGGACGTTGCCCAAGTTTTGGATCGGGCGATTACGGCGTCCAACCAAGACAAATTGTAGCCAGCATTACTGGGCGGTTTTCTCGATAGACCAAACTTACGTTTAGACCCTCGTTGCAACGATCCTTCGTCGATGACCACACAAAAAGGTTTTATGGATATTTTCTCACAAACCATCAACTTTGGTTAGCCGGGTCACATAAGTCAGGTTTAGCCGACTGCGGTTGTTGTTGGGGGAGACGAAGATGGTGTACGTAGGGGACCACCAACTGGTGTCACTGCATACCAAATTCCACCTTTACCCTGTGCGTTTATTTGACCCGGGCCTGTATCGCCTGAATAGGTGTAAAGTGGGTGACCGCTATAGGCGATTTGCTCGCCTTTTTGTGGCGCTGTTAGTACGCCGAGGTACGCTGCCAGAATTCCTCCGCCTGCCTGCGGTGCGCCGTTTGTCAACTCGGGAGGAAACGCAAGCAAACAGGTACCACTACAGCCTGAATGCGTAGGAGTATCTCCGAGACGCATGTATAAAGTTTTGCCCTCGGGTGACGCAAGAACAGGCCCATACGGTGTTTGTTCAACCATTAAGGTCGTTGGACCTATCGGCAATCCTGCTTTTGAATTTGGAATTGTCGTAGAAACAAAGGTTTGTGTTTGAAAGCCGGCACCGTTATTAGAGTTAGGGTTGGCGACCTTTTTCCCAGAAAGCGACGGTGCATTCGTGCCGCCTGCGCCCAGTGACGCTTTTACGCCAAGAGATCCGCCTTCTGGTGGTGGTCCTACTCCTGAGGTTCGTAACTGGCAAGCCGACAAACTAATTGCACTTGCAAAGGAAATGAATACAATCGTCTTATTAAGTTTCACGTATTGATTGTATTGCAAATTGGGGGTAAGTGGGTGCGCACCCAGTCCGACTTACTCAGCCTTGAATCGATATTGCGTTCCCGCCTAGACTTAGATATATGACAATTACTTGGTCATCGATCATTTTCTTGGTCGTGGCTTGCTTTGGGACTTATTTTGTAATTTTTAACTTTTCTAAAAGTAGGGTTGGCATTCGTTTGGCGATTCCAGCCATGGTACTGGAGATTGCACTTGGATACGGACTTGGAAAATTTAACACAGGTGCCACAATTACCCACGGACCAACCTATGTGATTGGTGAAGTCGGAGTTGTTGCAATAATTGCCAGCGGTGCATTGCATATCGTAACCACTGCCGAAAGAAAAATATTACGTCACGGAGCGTTGATTGCGGTCTTAGGGGTGACCTTTAGCATCGTGCTGATAGGCGGCGCCACTCTTGGCGCTGGGAGAAACTCAATCACAGCCTTTGTAATTGGCTTGGCCCTAGCTCCTACTTCAGCAGGCGTCGCTTCGCGGGTGCTGGTTCTTGCAGGTAAAAACAAATCTTACGTAGGGCAAACCTTTTTTGTTACGGCGATTATAGACGATGCTATTGGGTTGTTAGGGCTAGCCCTATTGGAACTTCTGGCAACCCATAAAGGATCGAATGCACTAACCGGAATCATTATCGAGGTTGGTGCTGGAATAGCTGCAGGGGCATTGTTTCACGTGACGAGGCGACTGCCTTCAGGCTATCTAAAATCAAGATTGCTTGGGCTCACCTTATGGAGCGCAATTGCAATATTTACAGTTTTAGCAACTATGCTGGGATCATCACCGATTGTGGTTGCATTCTTGCTCGTGGCTGGTCTTTCTCCGATCCTAAGCAATAGTAAAAAAGCAAGCGATATTGTTGAAAAATCAGGGATTTTGCTTGTTCCTTTGTTTTTTGTATCGCTCGGAGCTATCGCTGCATCCCTCACGTTTCCCGGGACAAGTGCTGTTTTGCTGTCAATTCTTTTATCAATCTTGGCAGTGGGAGCCAAAGTTTTTGCAGCTCGACTTGGGTACGGGTCGACTGGGTTTGTGTCTCTTGGAGCGATGTTGGTACCACGAGCTGAGATCACGTTTGTAATTGCATTACTTGGTCGAAGCCTTGGGCTATTGACCGACTCGGACTTTTTTATTGTAGCACTTTGCGCAGTGACATTAAGTGTTGCAGGATCACTCGTGTTGCCACGACTAGTAGCTAAAGTATGATGAAATTGTGCATCGGTTATCTTAGCAACAGGGTTTGTTATCGTTCAAGCCAGTGGGTTCTTGTAGCAACAAGATCTTCGGTTACGTCGTAGACAATTGGAACGCCGTTGGGAATCTCAAGATTTAGAATTTCTTCACGTCCTATGTCTTCAAGATGCATTACGAGAGCTCTCAACGAGTTACCATGCGCCGAAACCAACAGAGATAAACCAGCTTTTAATTGAGGAACCATTACGTCGTAGTAGTAGGGAAGCATGCGCGAAAGCACATCTTTTAGGCATTCAGAATCTGGAAGAACTTCTGGCGCCAGGTTTTGATATTTTGTATCGTGAACAGGATGTCCAGGGTCGTCACGGGACAACGCAGGAGGTACTACATCGTATGATCTCCTCCACTTTCGAACTTGTTCGGAGCTATAAATCTTTTTTACACCTTCACGGGTTTGACCCTGTAATGCACCATAGTGGCGTTCATTGAGTCTCCAGTGGCGGTAAACCGGTATCCAACTTCTACCCATTACATCTAGGGCCATATCTGAAGTTTTGATCGAGCGCCTAAGCAGAGAAGTGTGAACAATGTCGGGTTTTAGTCCCTCTTCATTCATCATTTTGCCAGCGTCAAGAGCTTCATCTTTGCCCTTCTCAGTGAGGTCGACGTCTACCCATCCCGTGAACTTTTGCTCTAGGTTCCAAATGCTTTGACCATGCCTTAAAAGTATTAATTGTCCCATATCAATTTATGAAGGTACCGTGTCTTAGCCACAACGCCTAACAATCTCAATAAATTTATTGAGATTTTCAAAGTTGATAGGAATAGACTCAACTTTATTGCGCTTATAATTGATAGAAAATTTCATTAGGAGGTTTCAGAGAGATGCCAAAGGCCGTAGGAATAGACCTTGGAACAACGAACTCAGTGGTTAGTGTGCTCGAAGGCGGCGACCCAGTAGTTATACCTAACGCTGAGGGCGGGCGTACTACTCCCTCTGTGGTTGCGTTTTCCAAAACAGGCGAAGTTTTAGTTGGTGAGGTCGCTAAACGCCAGGCCATCACCAATCCAGACCGAACGATACGCTCGGTCAAGCGACACATGGGTACGAACTGGACAATTGATATTGACGGAAAGTCCTATACCCCTCAAGAAGTGTCGGCACGGGTTTTGGCAAAGCTTAAGCGTGATGCAGAAAGTTATCTCGGTGATACTATTACCCAAGCGGTAATTACAGTTCCCGCATATTTTGATGATGCGCAGCGTACAGCCACGAAAGAAGCTGGCCAAATTGCAGGTCTTGAGGTGCTTCGGATAATCAACGAGCCCACAGCCGCTGCTCTATCTTATGGATTAGACAAGGATGGTACCGAACAGACTGTCCTTGTGTTTGACCTTGGCGGAGGAACGTTTGACGTTTCCGTGCTTGAGATTGGTGACGGTGTATTTGAAGTTAAGTCAACTTCGGGTAACACCAACCTAGGCGGAGACGACTGGGATCAAAGAATAATCGATTGGCTGGTCAAGGGTTTCAAAGATACCGATGGTATCGATTTATCTTCGGATAAAATGGCGACGCAGCGTCTAAAAGAGGCCGCAGAGAAGGCCAAGATTGAACTCTCTGGTGCGCAAAGTGCAGTAATTACCTTGCCTTTCGTGACTGCGAATGCCGATGGGCCAAAGCACTTAGAGGTAAACCTGACACGAGCCAAGTTCCAAGAGCTAACCCAAGATTTGACCGAAGCATGTCGTGCTCCATTCGAGCAGGCTATTAAAGATGCTGGTTTGACCAAAGATCAACTGGATCATGTAATTCTAGTTGGTGGTTCGACCAGAATGCCGGCAATACAGGACCTGGTAAGTTCGATCACCGGGAAAGAACCCCACAAAGGGGTGAACCCGGACGAAGTGGTGGCAGTTGGTGCTGCGATCCAGGCCGGAGTCCTAAAGGGCGAGGTCAAAGACGTATTGCTGCTGGACGTGACTCCGCTTAGCCTTGGAATAGAAACCAAGGGTGGCGTAATGACCAAATTGATTGAGCGCAATACTACGATTCCAACCAAGCGAACCGAAGTATTTACCACTGCAGATGATTCTCAACCCAGTGTGGAGATTCACGTTCTCCAAGGTGAGCGAGAAATGGCAATGTACAACAAGACGCTTGGAAAATTCCAGCTAGTGGGTCTTCCGCCAGCACCTCGCGGAGTGCCTCAGATCGAAGTTACTTTTGATATCGACGCAAACGGAATTGTCCATGTCGCCGCGAAAGATCGTGCTACTAACCAAGAACAATCGATTACGATTTCGGGTCAAAGCGCTCTTTCGAAAGATGATATCGATCGAATGGTTAAAGATGCTGAAGCTCATGCGGCAGATGACAAGCAGCGACGTGAAGAAGCTGAAATAAGGAACAACGCTGACACCCTGGTTTACCAAACCGAGAAACTCTTAACTGATCAAGGAGAGAAGTTCTCCGGCGAAGAAAAAGAAAAGGTGGAAGGCGCGCTTGCAGATCTAAAGAAAGCTCTAACGGACACAAACGTTGAAACGATCAAGACCGCAACAGATACGCTTATGAAGTCATCGCACGAGTTCACTCAAAAGCTGTACGAAGAGGCTTCAAAAGCAGCATCCACCGATGCTACGGGGACTTCATCAGAGTCGCCAAACGACGATGAAGTCGTCGATGCTGAAATTGTGGACGAACCAAAGGAATAGTCCCACAACGCGCACCGAATTTTAGTGTGTGGCATTGAAATGTTGCTCAAGGCCACACACTTAAGTCAAGTTCAAACGGTTGGTAAAAAGTTTTGGTCTGGTAGTGACATCTATCTTTGAAAGGATTTCAATGGACGAGCCAAATGGCTATGAGGAGCAGCAAAATCCTATAGACGATGATACCCAAACATTAGGGAATCTTTCCGGGGCGACCCAAGAAGATGTAGAGATTTTGCTGGAGACGCAAGACGATTCTGACTCGGGTGACCTAGTCAGTCAGCTCACTGCGGAGCGGGACGAGTATCTGAAGGCTCTCCAATTAACTAAAGCTGATTTTGATAATTTTCGGCGACGTACTGCTCGTTTAGAGACTGAAGCCGCCGAGAAAAAAGTTGTCGGACTGCTCGAAAAGTTACTGCCGTCGTTAGATGACTTGAACTCGTTGGTGAATCATATGATCGGAACGGAAGATGAGATTTTAATCTCAAAGACGGTACCTCCTTTGTTTGCCACGCTGGCGACAGAGGGACTAAAGCTAATCGATGAGGTTCAGGTTCCCTTCGATCCTCAGCTGCATCAAGCTGTGGTTCATGAGCCGGGTGAAGATTCACCAGTAGTTAGTGAGATTTTTCGGTTGGGTTACTCCTGGAAAGGTAAGATATTACGACCAGCAATGGTCAAGGTTGTGGGGTGATAGCCCGTGGCGGCTAACAGTGAGTGGTTCGAAAAAGACTACTACAAGATCCTTGGCGTCGAAAAGAGTGCTACGGATAAAGATCTTCAAAAAGCTTATCGTAAGCTGGCGAAGCAGTTTCATCCAGACGCTAACCCGGGGTCTGAGGAAAAATTCAAGGAAATCTCAGTAGCTTACGAGGTATTAGGCGATCCAAAAAAGCGTAGTGAGTACGACGCAATTCGGGCCCAAGGACCGTTTGTCAGTCGCGGTGGAATGCCTCCGCAAGGTGGATTCAATTTCAAAGTAGACGACCTGGGTGACCTCATTGGTGGTCTATTTAATCGTGGTCGTAAGCCAAATCAGGCCGGTCAACAGCGTGGCGGTGATCTCGAAACCACATTGTCGGTTTCGTTTGCCGAATCAATTGAAGGTGTGACTGCTGCTGTCGTTGTTACAGGGGAAACACCGTGTTCCGCTTGTCACGGTACAGGAGCAGCTCCCGGGAGTGCACCCCAGCAGTGCGCGCGATGTCAAGGTACTGGTTCAGTAAATGAAAATCAAGGCTTTTTTTCGTTTTCTCAACCTTGCCCAGCGTGTCACGGACGAGGATATCGCGTTGATCTTGCATGTCCTGCTTGCCAAGGGCGAGGTACGCAGACGCAAAAACGACAGATCAACGTCCGTGTACCACCGGGCGTAATTGACGGTCAAAAAATACGAATCAAGCAAAAAGGCCAACCCGGACAAAATGGTGGTCCTGCTGGAGATCTTTACGTCACGGTAAAAGTAGGGAGCGATCAAAGATTTGGTCGACGTGGAAACGACCTGACCACGGTTGTTCAGATTACTTTTCCAGAGGCGGTATTGGGTACGACGATACAAGTTCCAACACTTAATTCAAAAGTCACCTTGAGAGTGCCTGAAGGTACCAAGGCTGGGCAGATTTTGCGTGTTAAAGGTTATGGGGTAGCGCCTCATGGACGCAGGACCGTGGCAGGTGACTTGTTGGTAACGATTGAAATTGTAGTTCCCAAGAATCTTTCTGCTGAGCAACGAAAAGCAGTTGAAGAACTTGCCCGCGTTCTACCAGAAAAGCGTCGTTAATTTTCGTCGAGGCAAAGAGAGGTTTCGAGTTACGAAAGGAGATAGAGTTGACAAACCGGGCATATGGTGAATCATTTGTAAAAGCAGTTTACGTTATTTCAGTTGCTGCTGAGCTTTCGGGAATGCATCCACAGACTCTTCGAATTTATGAACGAAAGGGTCTGCTGGATCCAAAACGTACACAAGGCGGCTCCCGTCGCTATAGCGAGTACGACATAGAAAAGTTGCGTCGAATTGCGGAACTAACTGAAGCCGGATTAAATCTCGAAGGAGTGAGGCGAGTTCTAGCTCTTGAAGAAGAGGTGCAATTGTTACGTGAAGCGGTGGCAGAATTGAAGGAGCAAGCACGTATCGAAGTTGACGAAACCCATCGATTATATCGAAGGGATTTAGTTCCTCTGAATCAAGTACTCGCTCCATTTTTCTATCGGATGTCAATAACCGGTAGAGATTAATTCGCGCTAAAACATCTTTTGCTACTTGGTTAGATGCGCGCGTAGCTTGAGTAAAAATAGATCATTCTGAGAGGCGGATGATAAATGAGCACGATAGACAGCACGAAATGGACACTCAAAACTCAAGAAGCCGTATCGGCGGCAGTTGAGGATGCAAAATCACATTCGAATCCAGAGGTTTTGCCGGAACATTTAGCATTAGCCCTTTTGGGCCAAGCCGATGGAGTCACCTTACCTATTGTTACAAAGCTTGGCCTCGCACCGCTCTCGCTAAAAAATCATTTAGCCGATCGCCTTGCAACCTTACCGCGTGCTTATGGTGGTGAGCCGCAATTATCGCGACAGTTTTTGGAACTATTGAAGTCCGCTGACGTAAATCGTCAGGACATGAAAGATGACTACTTGTCTGTAGAGCATCTTTTATTGGAACTTGCACCGTTGCTACAAACGGATCGCCAATCGCTTCTTGTTGCCCTACGAGACGTGAGAGGTTCCACTAGAGTGACGAATCAAAACCCAGAGGAATCGTTTCAGGCACTCGAGAAATACGGTCGTGATTTAACTGAGCTTGCTCGACGTGGAAAAATTGACCCTGTGATTGGAAGAGATGACGAGATTCGAAGAGTTATCCAGGTGTTGTCTCGTCGTACAAAGAATAACCCGGTGCTCATTGGCGAGCCAGGGGTGGGCAAAACAGCAATTGTCGAAGGGCTTGCACTAAGGATTTTTGAAGGCGATGTTCCAGAGGGTTTGAAAACAAAAAAGGTAATTGCACTTGACCTGGCCTCAATGGTAGCCGGCGCAAAATACAGGGGCGAGTTTGAAGAACGTTTAAAGGCCGTGCTAGCTGAGATCCTGGCGTCAGAAGGCGAAATTATTACTTTTATCGACGAAATGCATACAGTAGTGGGCGCCGGAGCCGCCGACGGTGCGATGGACGCTTCGAATATGTTGAAGCCCATGTTGGCTCGCGGAGAATTACGCATGATTGGTGCTACAACTTTAGACGAATACCGCAAGCACATCGAAAAGGATCCTGCGCTTGAGCGTAGATTCCAAAGGGTAATAATTGATCAACCTAGTGTCGAGGCGACCATCGCAATTCTGAGAGGTCTAAAAGAGCGTTACGAGGTGTTCCACGGAGTGCGTATTCAAGATGCGGCTTTGGTTGGAGCTGCTGTTTTGTCTGATCGCTATATTACAGACAGATTTCTTCCTGATAAAGCAATTGATTTAGTTGACGAAGCAGCAAGTCGGCTGCGCATAGAGATTGACTCACTGCCTACAGAGATAGACGTCGTGGACCGTAAAATTCGCCAGCTTGAGATCGAAAAGATTTCGCTAGCCCGTGAGAATGACGCAAGGTCGATAGAGCGCATGGCAAAACTTGACGAGGAGCTTGCGAATCTAAATGAACAACGCTCGGGAATGGTTAGTCATTGGCAGTTGGAAAAAACTCGAATCGAGAGTATTAGAGCAAAAAAAGAGCAATTGGACCAACAGCGGACGTTAGCGGATCGATATTCGCGGGACGGAAAGTTAGATCAGGCATCAGAAATCTTATACTCAATCGTGCCTGCTCTTGAAGAGTCCATCAAGATGGAAACAGCGGATTTGGCAAGTATGCAAGCGGTTCATCGGATGCTAAAAGAGGAAGTAGGGGAAGAGGACATCGCCGAAGTTGTCTCGCGTGCTACGCATATTCCTGTATCGAAGATGCTTGAAGGCGAAATAAGCAAACTATTGAAAATGGAACAGGCTCTTCGTGCGCGTGTGGTTGGACAAGAAGATGCTGTTGAAGCTGTTTCAAATGCAATTCGTCGATCCAGGGCGGGACTTTCAGACCCAAATCGGCCGATTGGATCGTTCTTATTCCTTGGACCTACTGGTGTTGGTAAGACAGAGATGGCAAAAGCCCTGGCTGAGTTTTTGTTTGACGATGAAAAAGCTATGATACGGATCGACATGGGTGAATACCAAGAGTCGCATACAGTAGCGAGGTTGATCGGCGCTCCGCCAGGATATGTTGGCTTTGGTGAGGGAGGACAACTCTCTGAAGCGGTTCGGCGGCGACCATATGCCGTAGTGCTTTTGGACGAGGTGGAAAAAGCACACCAAGACATCTTTAATGTATTGCTTCAGGTCTTAGACGACGGGCGATTAACTGACGGCCAAGGCCGAACGGTGAATTTTACAAATACGGTTATGATTATGACCTCAAACCTTACGGTTGATCCACGTGATTTCTTCAAAGCAGAATTTGTCAACCGTATAGATGACATTATTCGCTTTTCAAGTTTGACGCAAGGTGATCTGGATCAGATCGTTGACTTTCAGGTGCGCGATTTGGCTAATCGACTCAAATCTCGACGAATGTCTTTGGAGGTTTCTCAAGAGGTTCGAAGTCTATTAGCCAAAGAGGGCTTCGATCCAGCTTTTGGGGCTCGACCACTACGTCGCTTGGTGCAAAAGAAATTAGGCGACAGCGTCGCGACAGCGATTCTATCCGGCACTTTTGGTGATGGCGATACCATTCATGTCGAAATCGATCCAACCAATCGGACCGACGTGATACTTGTTTAGGCCCAACGGCAATTAGCATCTACTTGGACTTTTTACGTGAGGAGTCCCGTGATTTGCGGAGGTGCGACTTGCCAGTTAAAGTCGTTTTGGGTACACAGTGGGGCGACGAGGGTAAGGGTAAACTTACCGACCAGATGGCGTCGTCGTCAGATTTCGTGGTGAGATATCAGGGAGGGCATAACGCCGGCCACACAGTAGTCGTTGGTGATGAGTCATTTGCGCTGTCATTGATCCCTTCTGGAATTTTGTCCGAGAGGGCGCG
Source organism: Actinomycetes bacterium (assembly GCA_021785005.1). Taxonomy (GTDB): domain Bacteria; phylum Actinomycetota; class Acidimicrobiia; order Acidimicrobiales; family Acidimicrobiaceae; genus Acidithrix. Next base: position 5,803 of record JAJYGT010000025.1, on the reverse strand, counting down.
ATGCGTCATAGGCAACGGCGTCGTTGTTGAGCCTGGGGTCTTGATTAAAGAGATGTCAAGTTTGGAAGCGCGCGGTGTAGACACATCAAGAGTGTTGATTTCCGGCGCTGCACATTTGATTATGCCTTATCACCTTGAGTTGGATCGTATGACCGAACGGTATCTTGGAAAAAATGCGTTGGGGACCACTAAAAGAGGCATCGGACCAGCGTATGCTGATAAAGCTAACCGGATCGGTCTTAGAGTACAAGACTTATTAGATCCAAAAATATTTCGTGAGAAACTTGACGTGGCATTGCGCGAAAAGAATGCTGTACTGTCCAAGGTCTATAATCGGCTTCCGCTTTCTGGCAAGGAGATCTCCGATCTTTATCTAGATGAGTACGCTCCTAAAATTCGTGAACATATAGCCGATACCGTCAACATCTTACAAACGGCGATTGCCGAAAACAAAGAAATTCTTCTGGAAGGGGCTCAAGCCACCTTTTTGGATTTGGACCATGGCACCTATCCGTTCGTTACGTCTTCATCGCCCACGGCCGGAGGCGCGTCGACGGGTAGTGGAATTGGACCGCGGCAAATCGATACAATTGTGGGAATCGCAAAAGCGTATCTTACGCGAGTCGGCGCTGGACCCTTTCCTACTGAACTCAAAGATGAGATCGGTGACAGGTTGATCGAAGTTGGAGCTGAATACGGAACCGTTACCGGACGGCGTCGACGGGCTGGATGGTTCGACGCAGTATTAGTTCGTCACGCCGTAAAGATCAACTCCGCATCGGAAATTGCCATTACAAAATTGGATGTGCTCGACGGCTTCGAGAGCATAAAAGTGTGTGTTGGCTACAAGTATGAGGGCGAAATTCTTGACTCTGTCCCTTACCATCAGTCGGTATTCCACCAGGTGGAACCCATCTACGAAGAACTCGAAGGATGGATGACGCCGATATCATCTTCGCGTTCATTGGCGAGTCTCCCTAAGTTGGCCAGGCAATATGTCGAATTCTTGCAGGCTCAGTTGGGCGTTAGAATTTCTACTATCGGTGTGGGACCAGCAAGGGATCAACTGGTAAGTCTGCCATGAAGATAGTGGTCGTGGGTTCTGGAGGACGCGAGCATGCGATCTGTTATCGACTTCGTATTGACGGACATGAAGTAATTGCGGTTCCAGGAAACCCTGGTATAGCCGAGATTTGTGATGTCTACGAGGGTGATCCTAAGAGCCTAGATGCAGATTTATTTGTGATCGGGCCTGAGGCCCCATTGGTTGCTGGACTCGCTGATGAGCTGCGTTTAATGGGTAAGGTCGTATTTGGCCCAGGCCGAGATGGAGCTCGTTTGGAGGGATCGAAAGCATTTATGAAGGAGGTTGCCGCCAAGGCAAACGTTCCTACTGCCAACTACGAGGTTTTTGAAGACACTGCCCAAGCCCATAAATTTCTAGAGAAGATGCAAGCCCCGTACGTTGTCAAGACCGATGGCTTGGCTGGGGGTAAAGGTGTCCTTGTCACGAACGATCTTGACCTGGCTAAGCGTGATGTTGGCGAAAAGTTATCAGGATCAACGTTTGGCGAAGCTGGACGGCGAGTAATAATTGAAGAGGGTCTTGTAGGAAAAGAAGTTTCGCTACTCGCCATAACTGACGGGAAAAAAGCTCTTGCGCTAATCCCCGCGACCGATCATAAGCGTTTGCTAAACGGAGATTTAGGTCCTAATACCGGCGGCATGGGAGCATATGCCCCTGTTCCCTGGCTGAGCCAGGCAATACTTGATCGCGCAATGACTGAGATTGTACAGCCTACGATAGATAAGTTGGTCGAGTTGCAGATTGATTATCGCGGAGTGCTCTATGCGGGGCTGATGATAACAGAAAGCGGACCAAAGCTAATCGAATTTAACGTGCGTTTTGGTGACCCCGAGGCTCAAGTTGTATTACCGCTAATTGAGGGAGACTTTGGTCAACTTATGTTGGAAGCGGCTTTGGGAAATCTCTTGCAAACGAAAATTAAATCCAATGGTCGTGCAGCGGTAACGGTCGTTATGGCCGCTCCGGGGTATCCCCAAAAACCGGTAATAGGTGCAAAAATATCGCTGCCCCCCACAGATGTCCTAGATAGAGATCTTGTGGTTTTTCATGCCGGTACTGCTAAAGATGAACAAGGTAATTTGCATGTGTCGGGCGGTAGAGTCTTAGCAATTACCGGTATTGCAAGCTCGATTGAAACAGCTCGTGAAAAAGCTTATAAAAGACTGGAAGTCGTTTATTTTCAGGATGCACAATGGCGTGATGACATCGCGAGCAATGCGCTTGTTGATAATTAACCAAGAATTGAATGTGGAGCCAAAGAAATGATTGAACGCTACACCTTGAGCGAAATCGGAGATATATTTACTGACGCTTCGCGTATGGCGACATGGTTGGAAATCGAAATCTTGACGGTGGAGGCACTTTCTGAGATTGGGAAAATTCCAAATGCAGATGCAGAGTATGTTCGCGCAAATGCGCCGATAGTTGACAGCGATTTTGTTGCTGAGGTTTTTGCTAGAGAGGAAATTACCAACCACGATTTAGCAGCATTCGTCGATGTATGTCAGGCTCGGATAAAAATGCCACAAGGGAGTTGGATTCACTACGGTTTGACTTCATCTGACGTAGTAGATACGGCTCTATCGGTCTTGATGGTTCGCGCAGGTAAACAGATTCTCAAGTTGTTAAAAGAGACCATAAAAGTTGTCTACACGCGAGCGGAGGAGTTTGCGGGCACAGTTATGGCAGGCAGAACTCACGGCATGCATGCGGAGCCAACCACCTTTGGAAATAAGCTTGCCCTTTGGGCACTCGCACTCAATCGAGATTACGAGAGACTCGAAGACGCAATAGAAGGAATTTCAGTTGGCAAGCTTTCAGGAGCAGTGGGAACCTACTCAAATATTGATCCCAGGGTCGAGGAAATCGTTTGTTTTAGACTGGGACTAAGACCTGTTCCTGCCACCCAAGTAATAGCCCGTGATCGACACGCTCAAGTAATTTATGCTCTTACATCCCTTGCGTCAACAATCGAAATGTGTGCGACTGAAATCCGGCACCTAGCGAGAACGGAACTTGGAGAAGCCGAAGAGTACTTTGGTGTAGGTCAAAAAGGATCTTCAGCTATGCCTCATAAGCGAAATCCAATATTATCCGAACGACTAGTGGGACTATCTCGAGTGATGCGCGGTTATTTAGTGTCAGTTTTAGAAGACATTGCACTATGGCATGAGCGTGATATTTCGCATTCATCTGTGGAACGGATTGTGGTTCCCGATGCTTCAATTCTTGCTTACTACATGGTCGCAAAGTTTAAAGGTTTGATTTCTGGTCTTGTTGTACACCCGACTCGTATGTTGTCCAACTTGGATTCTTCGCATGGCCTGCTTTTTTCTCAGTCGCTGTTGCTTGCACTAGTCGACTCAGGGATGAGTCGTGACCAAGCGTATCGAATTGTACAAAGCGCAGCGCGTACTGCCTCTGAAAAAGGGATCGCACTCAAGCAAGTGGTACAGGAAATATCTGATGTTCGCCTAGACCAAGTCACAATCGATCGGGCATTCGATCTGGATCGCATTGTATCCAATGCCAGATTAACCATTGAAGCCGCATCTGAGATTCCGCTTTTAAAAAGTCTTTAGCGACTCTAAAAGTTTGCAACGTGAAGCGTTAGCTCGCCCCGGTTAAATTTGAGGTAAATTGTCGATGAAACATGTTTATTCAGGAAAAGTTCGAGATGTTTACGAATTAGATGCTTTACAGTCGGCGCCACTGCTCATGGTTGCATCGAATCGAGTATCTGCATTTGACGTGATCATGAGCGAAACAGTACCCGATAAAGGAGCTGTTTTGACGGCGATGAGTGCCTATTGGATGGATAAATGCGCTGATATCGTAGATAACCATTTAGTTTCCGCACTTCCCAATCCATCAATATTAGGTGAGGAGATGGATCCAGATTTTATCGGTCGGGCAGTTGTGGTTAAAAGGGCCAAAATGGTCGAACTGGAGTGCATCGTTCGTGGCTATCTCGCGGGAAGTGCCTATAAGGAATACCTGGCTTACGGTACTGTACATGGAGCTGTATTAGGTAAGGGTTTGAGGTTGGCCGCAAAGTTGCCCGAACCCATGTTTTGCCCATCAATTAAAAACCACCTCGGACATGATGAAAATATCTCCATAGCGCGAGCTCGAGAGATTTTTGGCTACGAGCTGGTTGAAGAGCTTTCAAAGTTGTCGCTAATGATTTATAAGCGAGGCCAAGAATTATGCGCAAACGGCTCAATTTTACTCGCTGACACCAAGTTCGAATTTGGTGTCGTGGATGATCAACTGGTTCTTTGCGATGAAGTTATGACTCCAGATTCATCCAGGTTCTGGGATGCTGAGCGTTATGTTGACGGAGTGGAACCTATTCAGTTTGACAAGCAACCCCTGAGAGACTATTTGGACTCTCTAGAATGGGATAAAACCCCGCCCCCTCCAAAGCTTCCCTCTGAGGTGCTGGCTTCACTGGCAGATCGATATCGATCGGTATATCGGCGAATTACCGGAGATTCTGTCGATAGTTGGCTCGCGGAAGCATTGGAGCGTTACAACAGCCGTGTAATTTAGCATCTTCTGCTAGAGTGAATCTACTGTCGCATATCCAACGCCATGGCGTTGGATTCTAACATAACGGAGTATTTCCAATTGAAGTACGAAGCTGTCGTAGAAGTGCTTTTGAAGGACGGAGTTTCCGATCCAGAAGGCGTAGCAATTCTAGATGCAGTGGTTTCACTCGGCTATGGATCTGTTCATAAGGTCGCGTCGGGAAAGCTATTTCGGTTATTACTACAAGCAGAGGATGAGAATTCGGCTGCTGATGTTGTGACCGAGATTGCGGAACAGCTGCTTTCTAATCCTGTGCTTGAGGATTTTAGAGTTCGGGATCTACTAGTTTCCGCATCTGCGTAAATGGGCGAATCGGTTGCAGTAATTGTATTCCCGGGCACAAATTGCGAGCATGATGTGGTGCGTGCATTTTCACTAGCAGGCATCAAATCAAAATTGGTGTGGCACAAAGATACGAGTTTACCAAAAGTAGCGGGAATTGTAATTCCCGGTGGGTTTGCTCATGGAGACTATCTAAGGCCGGGTGCCATAGCTCGCTTTTCACCAATTATGCGTGATGTTGCTCTAGAGGCTAAACGAGGTACACCAGTGCTTGGAATATGTAATGGATTTCAGATTCTAACTGAAGCGGGTCTTTTACCTGGGGCATTGCAAAAAAATAGTGGATTGCGCTTTATTTGTAAAGATGCCGAGCTCGAGGTAGTCTCAAATCGTTCTGTCGCAAGTTCGCGGTTATTATGTGGCGACAAGATTACCTTACCAATCAATCACTTTGAAGGGCGTTATACCTGCAGTGTGGAGACTTTAGCTTCACTTCGGGACAACGATCAGATAGTTTTGCGATATGTCGATAATCCTAACGGGTCGATCGACTCAATTGCGGCAATCTCAAACGTCAATGGGAACGTGGTGGGAATGATGCCACACCCTGAGAGAGCTACAGAAGCACTTTGTGGTAAAAAAGACGGAATAGCGCTGTTCGAGAGTTTAGTTTCCTTACCGATTTCCTCACTATAAACATTACCGATTGACATACCTGCACATGCTGCTGAACAATTCGGACGCTATTTTATTTATTTTGGTGTAACCTGGCGATACCTTAAGCCTTGGGTAATCAGATTAGTGGTGGCAAACTGCTTTTCCCCAGTCGCAAATATCAAC
>JAJYGT010000153.1 GCA_021785005.1 Actinomycetes bacterium | reverse complement strand
AAAAGAAGGAATGCCATGAGTGCTAATGACGTAAAATTTGTCGGTGAGCTCGATCTATATCTATTTGGGACCGGTAATCACCTTAGGATTTGGGATGCTATGGGTTCATCTTCAGGTTTTCACGATGGGGTGTACGGAACCCGGTTTAGCGTCTGGGCTCCTCGTGCCCGCAGTACCGCTGTAATTGGTGACATGAATTCATGGAATGTTGATCAATGCTACTTTTTGAATCAACTTGGGGACTCCGGCATCTGGCAGGGATTTATCCCTGACGCAGTGCCGGGACAAAGGTACAAGTATCGCCTTGAAACACACGATGGACACTACCTTGAACATTCTGACCCGTTTGCTACGCAAGCAGCCGAGCCACCGACAGCGGGAAGCGTAATTTCGTATCCGAGTAAATACGAGTTCAGTGACGCGGATTGGATGGAGACACGCAATCGCTGGCTAGGGGATCGGCCCATGTCAATTTATGAGGTACACCTGGGTTCGGTACTGCGTGATCCCGATAATCCAACGAGACTTCTCGGATATAAGGAACTAGCCGATAGCTTGATCCCTCACGTCCAGGCCATGGGTTTCACCCATATTGAATTAATGCCAATCATGGAGCATCCCTTCTATGGTTCCTGGGGATATCAGACGACATCGTATTACGCGCCTACGACCCGTTACGGCCAAGCAGATGGATTACGCGAGTTTGTCGATCGTTTTCATCAAGCAGGTATTGGTGTTTTGGCAGATTGGGCTCCAGCACATTTTCCCAAGGATGAGTTTGCATTGGCAAAATTCGATGGATTGCCTCTTTTTGAGAAGGATGATCCAATGATGGCGTCGCAAGGAGACTGGGGAACCCTGGTCTTTGACTTTGCGAAACCACAGGTGAGAAACTTTTTAGTGGGATCCGCTTTGTACTTCTTGGAAGAGTTTCACTTCGATGGGATCCGCGTAGATGCGGTTGCTTCAATGTTGTACCTTGACTATTCTAGATCGAATTTCGTGCCAAATAAATACGGCGGACGCGAGGATCTTGAGGCAATTGAGCTTTTGAAACAGCTCAATGAAGCAGTTCATCAACTTGGCGCGATCACTATAGCTGAAGAGTCAACGGCGTTTCCTAAAGTTGCTCGTCCGACTTATGAGGGCGGACTTGGGTTTGGCTTTAAGTGGAACATGGGATGGATGCATGATACCTTGATGTATTTTTCCCGTGATCCAATTCATCGAAGTTACCATCACGATGAGATTACATTTGGTCTTCATTATGCGTTTTCGGAAAATTTCGTTCTTCCGTTATCTCATGACGAATGTGTTCACGGAAAAGGGTCAATTTACGCAAAAGTTCCGGGTGATCACTTCACCAAGATTGCTACAGTAAAGGCACTTTATGCCTGGATGTGGGCGCACCCTGGGAAGAAGCTTCTTTTTATGGGCGACGAGTTTGCGCAAAAGGATGAATGGAACCACGATCGATCAATTGATTGGCACTTGGCGGATGAACCATCCCATGCAGGTGTGCTCAATCTAGTTGGAGATTTAAATCGACTCTATCGCAACCTGGGGGAATTGCACATAGCCGACCTTGATCCCCGGGGCTTTACATGGATTCGCAGCCACGACACGGCGAAGAATCTGTTTGTGACGGCACGCAGTTATCCTGCGAGTTCGTCAGGTGTAGTTGTGTGTGTTGCGAACTTTTCAGGGTCGCTTTATGAGGACATTCCTATAGGTGTACCGCGTGCTGGAACATATGTAGAGATTCTCAATACTGACGCAAAGGAATACGGTGGACACGGCAACGGAAATTTGGGTGAACTACCGTCAAGTCCACAAGAATGCGATTCTTTTACGAATTCGATTCGCATTACTGTTTCACCAAACTCGGTAGTATGGTTTCATATTTCGTAGCGCGATGCTGAATCGGAATCCGGGTGGGAGGTCGATTTCGTGGCAATGGTCAAGGAATTTAAGGCATTTATATTGCGAGGTAACGTCGTTGATCTGGCGGTAGGTATCGTTATTGGCGCGGCATTTGGCGCGGTAGTGACGGCATTTGTTAAAGATTTAATCACTCCTCTCGTGGGGATACTAGGCAACTTTAACTTCTCCGCATTGCACTTTACTATTCATAACAGTGTTTTTGAAATCGGAAATCTATTGAATGCAATTGTTGCGTTTGTGATACTGGCATTTGTAATTTTCTTTTTTGTAGTAAAGCCAATAAATAGCTTGGTTGCGCGATCAAAGCGCCCCGGTGCAGCGAGTGATCCTACAACTAAAAGTTGCGATTTTTGCTGCAGCGAAATTAGTATTGCCGCGGTCAAATGTCCATTCTGTACTGCTGATTTAGTGGGGACCCAAAGCTAGGGCTGGTTTAGTCTTCAAATAATAGACCGAACCGAGTATCTTAAACCGTTGGTCTAAATTGCCTGGAATGCTGCGACGGCGAGTAAAACGTTGCTGAACGCGAATACGCGCCTAGCTTGATGTATTCAAAGTTAGGCGCGTATTTTTGTATTCTAAGCGAATGCGATATTTCGTCTAGAGACTTGCTTTTACGCTGCTAATTGCGTTCGTGAGAGTCAGCCATTACGATTCGGCCGATACGTTTGAATTTTTCCGGCGATAATTTCTTGACAAACAACGCTATTACCGCGCCTAGGATACCCGTTCCAATTACTAGGTATGGAGTAACTTGGTAAACTGGTGATGTAGTTGCCGCACCAGCAGCGAATGAAAGATTAGTAAAGAGCAGGTAAACCACATACAGCATCCCCAACGCGCCAATGAGCGGTGCTGCAAAAGTCCTCCACCAACTTCGGGTTTCGGGATGACGATTTTGAACGTGGAAATACCAAATTACAGAGATTGACGACAATGCCATAACGATCAGTAGAGCCATTGTACCCATAATCGCGAGAAGTCCATATTGGAAGAAGTATGCCACGTCAGGTGCTGCCTTGGATGGTTTTTCCAAGAAGTAAAAGCCAAGAGTGATCGCCAAAGTTATGATACTTTGAACGATCGAGGCAACGTGAGGAGACTTGTGCTTGTCATGAGTCGAACCCAAAGTTTTGTGTAGCTTGTCGCTCAACCCTTCTCTACCAAATGAGTAAATGTAACGAGACGCTGTGTTGTGGAATGCGAGTGCGCAAGCGAATGAAGACGTAACGACGAGGACTTCATAGATGTTCTTCGCCCAGCTGCCAACGTAATGCGCAGTGACTCCGTAGAACACATCAAAAGAATTGCCTGTGCTACCCCTCGAAATGGCAATGGCCTGGTTGGTGCCATTACCCGAAATTGCCATCCACGATACAAACGTGTAGAAAAACCCGAGACCAACTACTGCAATAATTGTCGCTTTAGGAATGATTTTCTTGGGCTCTTTTGATTCTTCGGCGTATACCGCGGTAGTTTCGAATCCTACCCAAGACCAAAAAGCAAAGAAGAGACCGATCGCGGCAGCCCCAACGATTCCTGCCTTAGCGTCGGAGGGAGCTGGAGTAAATCCAGTTAGAGGGTTTAGATCGCCGGGCTGCAACCCGTTTGGTCCACCACCGTGAAATAGTACTCCAAGGCTCATCGCCAGGAGAATAACTAGTTCACTGGTGACAAAAACAGCTAACACTTTTCCAGAAATTTCTATGTCGAAATATCCAAGTGTGGCAACGATTGCGATACATACCAGTGCGTAAAAAATCCAAGATATATCCGGTCCACCAAAAAGCAATACAGTTGACTTTGCGAACGAGGCAAAAATACCTACCAGGGATCCCTCGAACACGATATAAGCTAAGGTCGCCATCATGCCAGCCCCCATACCGGCGACTTGACCTAATCCGTGGGATACGAACCCATAAAATGCTCCGGTTGCAGTTATATGCCGGGTCATCGCCGTGTAGCCAATCGTGAATAGAACAAGAACGATAGTGGCAAATACAAATCCACCAGGCGCGTGGATTCCGTTGCCGTACCCAATGGCGATTGGAACATTTCCGGTCATGGCGGTGATCGGTGCAGCTCCTGAAAGCGCCATGAATAGAACCGCCATAATTCCAACAGCGCCAACCTTTAGTCTTGAAACTTTATGCGGGGGAGTGAAACTACTTGTCACTTCCCTCCCTGGTGCAGTTTTACTCATTTCTTGTACCTCTAAATCGTCGAAGACATATTGTAAAGCGAGCTGTATTTTACGTGATCGGTTTTCCGTCGACCCAGTGGTTATTTGCTCGTTACTGCTATTTTTATGTGTGAAATGGTCACGAATGCTTACGGTCACCGCTAATTAATATGGAGTTAATGAATTGGGCAACTGATGGCACGTAAATGTTACGAAGAGGCAGGCAAATGCGCAACAATAGTATCGTTAATCTTTAAATTGTAAATATTTGGTTGCTATATTACTGCAATTGGTTTGGAAAATAAATCTTCACCACTATCATCTGTTGCATTCTATGAAATCAGAGTTCCAGATCCCTAGCAGTCCAGTAGATCTCGACTACGGATATTTTTCGTTTTCATCGAAAGACGAAATACTCGAGAAGTCAAAGATCTTTTGGAATCCAGATAAAACTGAGTTTTGGTCTAATGCCGGCGTGCCTTTGGTTTTAGATAAGCGACACGAATATTTCCTATACGACGTATCGGGAAAACGCTTGATCGATGTGCATCTAAACGGTGGTACCTATAACCTAGGTCATCGAAATGCAGAAGTCGTGCAAGCCGTCAAGGCGGCAATGGATCATTTTGATATTGGCAATCATCACTTCCCGTCTCTCGCGAGAACTGCGCTTGCTGAACAATTAATTTTAAGCGCTCCAACTGGAATGACTAATGTCATCTATGGCAGTGGTGGAGGTGAAGCAATTGACATTTCGCTCAAGACTGCTCGACACGCAACAAAGCGCAAGAAAATTGTCTCTGTGATCAAGGCTTATCATGGTCACACGGGACTAGCACTTCCGACCGGTGATTCGCGTTATTCCAGACCTTTTCTGTGTGACGATCCAAAAGACTTTGTACAGGTACCGTTTAACGATCTCGAAGCCATGGATTCTGCGTTACGTAATGACGACGTGGCAGCGGTAATCATGGAAACAATTCCAGCTACTTACGGATTTCCGTTGCCTCTTCCAAACTACTTACAAACCGTAAAACAAATATGTGAACGTCATGGCACCCTATATATCGCAGATGAAGTCCAAACAGGACTTATGAGAACTGGTGAATTGTGGGGTATTCAAAAACATGGCTTTTCCCCCGATATGATTGTGACAGCGAAGGGACTTTCTGGTGGGCTTTACCCAATATCGGCGGTCATTGCGAACCAAAAGAGTTCCAAGTGGTTGAGCGAAGATGGGTTCGGGCACATTTCTACGTTTGGTGGTTCCGAGATTGGTTGCATTGCGGCGTTGGCCACTCTTGACATATGTTCACGCAGTTCGACACGGATCGCGGTGCATCATATTGCTGATATTATCGGCACCCGCCTTCGCGAGATTCAGGACAATAACCCCGACTGGTTGATAGGTATCCGTCAAAATGGGCTTGTGATCGGGCTCGAGTTTGATCATCCTGAAGGTGCGAAGTACGTAATGAAACACATGTACGCACTGGGAGTCTGGGCGATTTTCTCTTCACTGGATCCACGTGTTCTCCAGTTCAAGCCCGGACTTTTGATGACGCCATCCCTGGTCGAAGAATTGTTGGATCGAACTGCAATGGCAATTGATCGGGCGAAAAAGGAAGTTTTCTCAGTAAATCAGGTGAAGCGATGAAGTTGATCGAGGTAAAGCAACAGCAATTGTCGGTGGCGAAGTCGATCCTAGATCTGTCAAAATGGGCTTCGTATCGTTACGAGTCCTACGGCTACCAAGATGTCATAGCTATTGTCGATGCCCTCGCGGACCGGGCATTTGGGCTTAGTGAAATTCTTGCGACTGAGGAGTTCCTTGAAATTAATAGAGGTAATGAAAGAGATAAGGCGGCGAGAAACAAAGTTTTTTCGCGCGCCCTGTCGAGAACATGGCAAAGGCTAAATTTAGTTGACGCAAAAATCGAGTCTACAACCAAGATGATGGTTACGCCAAGACCCAACGGTGTTGTCTTGTGCGTGGTCCCAGAAAATTATTCCGTTGCCTGGATATTTGCGAATGCTATTTCAATACTGTTGGCTAGATGTGCAATCGTGTTCTTAGTTTCGCCGAATATAAAAGATGTTGCAACACATGCGATACGTGAGCTTGTGGCAAGTGCTGGTGCGGCAGGTGCGCCTGAGGGTTTAATCTTGCAATTAGACGTCACCGGTGATGCCTTTGAGTTTGCGTCTGAGCTGGTTAAAAATGACTTTTTACAGATGGCTAGTACCGCCTATGCGGTGTCGGCCACCGTACCTTGTCAAACTATGAACAAGCAAGAGTTGACCGTGCCAGTTGTAGTAGATGCCACTGCCAATCTCGAGTTTGCTGCGTCAGAAATCGTATGGTCTAAGTCTTTTGACAACTCAATGATGCGTGATAGCGAATCAATATTGTTGGTTGAGGACAAAGTGTACGGTGATTTCCTGACCGAGATAGCAAATGCGGGCGCTCATATAATGAGCGATGAAGAGTGTGAGAAGGTGCGCGAGGCTATTTACAGAACAGGTAATTTGGCCGCGAGTTTTTTAGGGCTTGATGCAGTTTCGATTGCAGAGTCAATAGGCGTACCCGTGGTGAAGGGTACCAAAATCCTGTTGGCACCTCTTGAAGGGTTGTTTGATGATGATCCAGTCGTGGGTGGGAATGATCTACCAATACTTGGAATTCTCAAGGTAGAAAACTTTAAAGTTGCCATAAGACATGCTCGTTATCTTTCTCAGAAAAAAACGACAATCAATTCGGCAGTGCTATATTCGCGAAGTACGGACCATATAACCGAGTTTGCTTCTAACGTTCTGGCTCGACAGATCATTATTAACGCCGGAAGTTGCTTTGGTGGTATTAACGAGTCTGAATTCCAAGACTTTTTGCTCGACGATTGTTTTGTGCAAAGTAGCGCAAAACTTCATATGACTGACTTGGATCCACAGCAATTCGTGACATGGATAAAGGTGCTTGGCGATTTACAAACTTTTGATGTGGAGCCGATTCGCAACAAGACTGGTTCCAAGGTTGGAGTTACAGTACCTAGTTATCCTCGAGAAGAGACAATCCGGCCCGATAGCAAACTCGTATCGCCATAAGGTACCGAAATGTTTTGAGTTTCCCCTGCTAATAACGCTATTTGTATGCTGTCTTATTTTGTTTGTGACTTGGTACAGTGAGGTAGGTCGCACGTCGCCTATTGGGAGTGAGTATAGGGAGTTGAAATGTTACATGATTTATCAGACGACCCGCAGGCAATTGATCGTGCTGCACAGACAGCCCAAATGGCACTAGGTCAATATCAAGATTTTTCTGGCGCTGACGTCACTCTTTTAAACGTCTCAGAGAACGCAACCTTTCTAGTTCAACTTCCGAGTCAACCGGAACGTTTTGTAATGCGCGTACACCGTGGCGAGTATCACACCGAGATTGAAATAAAGTCTGAACTTTTATGGTCAAAAGAGCTACGGAGATCCGAAGGAATTCGCACTCCTAATACAATCAGGAATCGCCATGGTTCAGAAGTAACTGCTGTTACGACTGATAGTTACAACAGCTTTCGTTATTGTGTACTGTTCGAGTTTTTGCCAGGACACGAGGCGGTTTCCACAGATCTGGTCGCTGAGTTTGAAGTACTGGGAGAGCTTACGGCGAAGATGCATCGTCATGCTAGAACTTGGAATCGACCAGCGTGGTTTTCACGATTTGATTGGAATTTAGATGCTTCGTTCGGAGATGAAGCAAGGTGGGGAAGATGGCAGGACGGCATCGGTGTTGGAGCAGCAGAACTAGGTATCTTAGGGAGCCTTGAGGGTTTATTGGGTAAACGACTCATGAGTTATGGCAACGATTCGAGTAAATATGGATTGATTCATGCCGATCTTCGCCTTGCGAACTTGCTTTGGACTAGCAGTAGTGACGTTTCAGTGATTGATTTTGACGATTGTGGAAACAGCTGGTATTTTTACGATCTTGGGAGTGCATTGTCGTTCATTGAGGACGATCCCTTGGCGCACGAATATATTGATTCGTGGTTAACAGGTTATAGAAGCGTAATGCCAGTCGATCCAACTGATGAAAACGAACTCTGGACGTTTATTTTGTTTCGTAGACTTCTTCTTTTGGCCTGGATCGGATCACATCAAAGTGCAGAAATTGCGCGTGATTTGGGTCCGAATTTTACTGCCGTTACCTGCGATCTTGCCGAAATGTATCTTTCGGCGCACACGAAGTGAATTGGTTTTGGGTTTGCTTGGGAGAATCAATTTTATGGCGATAAAAGGAGTAGTAATTGGATACACGCTTTAACGACAAGTCTGTTGTTATAACGGGCGGTACGCGAGGTATCGGAAAGGGAATTGCGAAGGTCTTTTTAGGTCATGGGGCGAATGTTACGATTGTTGGTCGAAATTCAGATGACGGAGAGGCGGCTGTTGCCGCTTTGAGCGGATATGCTGCGACGGGTTCCGTATCGTTTGCCCAAGGCGATATGTCGCTGGAAAGTGATTGCGTCGAAATCATGGAGTTTGCCTCACAACATTATGGTGGCATCGATATTTTATGTGCAAACGCCGGAATTTTCCCCGAGAAAGCACTTGAAGCAATGACGGGTGCTGACATTGATCTGATGCTCGCTGTTAATTTAAAAGGCACCATACTAAGTGTTAAAGCGGCGCTTAGCTATTTGAAAAACTCACAAAACCCAAGAGTCATTATTACCTCTTCTATCACGGGTCCGATGACCGGATTCCCGGGATGGTCACACTATGGAGCATCCAAGGCTGGTCAGCTAGGTTTTATGCGAAGCGCAGCTATCGAGCTTGCTAAATACAAGATCACGGTTAATGCCGTGTTGCCTGGAAACATTTTGACAGAAGGACTAACGGATCTTGGTTCTGAATATTTAGATGGCATGCGATCAAGTATCCCGTTGGGTGATTTGGGAACTGTTGAAGACATCGGATATGCGTGTGCGTTTTTGGCATCACCCGAGGCCCGTTATATTACCGGACATAGCTTGGTGGTTGATGGAGGTCAAACATTGCCTGAGTCCCAAGCTGCCCTTGACGCGATTCGATAGTGCTAAAAATTGTGCTCAAAGAGGTCGTAAAGCTACAATGGTACGCCGCTTGGCGCAAGTTTCGGTGTCAGGCCAAAACAACGTCTAGAGGCAGTCTCGTGTATGGGGGCTAATTTACACCTATGTGGCTTGGACGCATTTAAAAGCCGTTTATGTTTGATTCACGACGCCTACGCTAGGTGCTTTTGCACCCAGGTGCGGGCACGTATCGTGGGTTTGTACCAGTTTGTTTGAAAATGTGGTTGGTTGATTCCGTGTGCTTGTCAGACCACAAGCAAAACTTCGCTAGTTTTAAATCAATGATATTTAACTTTGGTGGAATAGATAGTGATCGAACACACTGATACAGAGTCGGTTTTAGATTCAATCCTGCACTTTGAACGCGCTAGTGCTACGCGAACGCATCCACAAGACGATACCCCGTCACTTGATTCAAGCGGACGTGAGGTAGCAGTCAAAATCGCTCAATTGATTGCCAGTGGAGACGTGGGCCTGGGGCAAAGAATTGGTTCTGAACGTGATCTAGCGGTTCGTTTTAACGTGTCGAGAGGGGTGCTTCGCTCCGCGTTGGACTTACTTGAAGAATCGGGCACCATTCGTCGAACACGGGGTAGGGCTGGAGGTACGTTTGTCAATGACAAACGTATTGAACGAGACTTATCTTCCATCGTGGGACTGCCGTATCTGTTGAAATCCCAAGGGATAATTGCGGGTACTCGGGTAATTAGAACAGCTATAGCGGAGGCCGATGGTGTCGTCGCGTCTGCCCTGGGAATCAGGCAACTAGTTATTGAAATTCTTAGAATTAGATTGGCTAATGGTTCCCCGATTTCTCTTGAGAGCGCATCGGTACCCGTGGACAGATTTCCTGGCCTTTTGGATCAGCCTCTCGGTGGATCGCTATATGAGCTATTGGAGAATAAATACGGTGTCAAACCCTGTGAGGCGATGGAGAAGATCGAAGTCAAGATCAGTGAAAATTACGAATCCAAAATACTTGGAGTCCCAGTAGGTGCTCCACTTTTTGTTATAACGAGAACTACCGTTGATACGGATGGCCTCGTGTTTGAATATTCGTTAGATCTTTTCCGCTCCGATCGAACCTTGATCTACGCACGCTCTTTTGGAGGCACATCACGATCTGAGTCGGGAACCCCTTGGGAGCGACTTAACTAAAGCGCCTTGGTCGATTCGTATTTGAATGGTTGTTCAGCATTATTGTTGGCTGCTTTGACGCTTTTGTTTGCTAACTGTAAGAGACTTTCAAGGAATTCTCAAATAAAATCTCCATGTTGTCGAAAACCTGACAACCCAAAAGCAGTTATGCTGTCATATGCTGCCCGGGTGGCGGAATGGTAGACGCAGGGGGCTTAAACCCCCCGGACTCGAAAGGGTCATGCGGGTTCGAGTCCCGCCCCGGGTACGCCATGAAATTTGTCGGCAGCTCTATTTAGAATTTGCTGATTGTTTTAACTGAATTTTGAGCCAGTTCGTTCATGCCCTTTTTGGCTCTAGCAATTTATTTTGTTTGGTCTAATTAGGGTGCGAGTGCGGTGTCTGGTAGCTCCGCTACGGGTCGAACCTCAACTCCTCCATTTGGCGCAGGGCAGAGTTTTGCGATCTCAATCGCGTGATCCAAATCGTAAGCTTCAATTATGTAAAATCCATCGAGAGTATTCGCGCTCTTGATGAATGGGCCGTCTGTAATGTGCGAATCGAGATGAATAGAAGTGGCTGTTGCCGGAGGTTCAAGTGGAGCGCCAGTGATTAATTTTGCGCCTTGTCGGTCTATTTGAGTGGCAAAGTGCTTGTGAGCCAGGATGGTATCGTTGGAGAATGGTCCAAATAACTGATCCAGCTCATCTAGATGGCTCGAATCACCGTAGATGAGAAGCGCATATTTCGGCACTACGTACCCCCGTTCGCGATGCGCAGTAATGTGTTTGCCCGCTAGAGCCAAACGTAGCACTTTGTGGCGGCGAAATACAAATAGTTACACGATATTTTATTATTCCTTCTGCGCGCCTGCATGAAGCCGGCTTGATAATGCCACGATATTTGCTAAAGCTCACCTATGTGTATTTCGAGCCACATTTCCAGGCGCCGATTTCGTCGATACATTGACGGCATTGGGAGATTACTTAAAGCTACGAGATTTGGACTATATTTTTTGTTTTGCCTACATATCGAAATAATGCTTTAGTGCAAAGCATCACGTGAGAAACCTAATTGTTTACCTTGAGCTAAATTCAGATTCTACCGTACTTTCCCAAAGTTAAATTCTTAGGACATTTGGCCACGGGTAGGCTGTGTGGAAGATAATGAGGGATATTTGTGAAGCCGAGCGAATTTTTATCTTCGTGGCCAGCAATGAAGAAATCGGCATGTTTAGTTGATTATGCGAATGGCATCAACGTGGAATATTACGGAGACTCTAGGCAGTCGTTTGCACTAGCCTCGGTTTCTAAGCCTTTGACTGCGATGACGGTTTTATGCGCGGCACAAGAGGAGATTATTTCTCTCGACGACTTATTACCCAGAGGTTTTAGTCGATCCGATCTGTTGTCACACCAGAGTGGATTGAGATTTGATATAAACGGCGCTATATCCATTACTGATTGTCAAAATGCGCTTGGCGGGATCAATGAAAGCTATTTTCAAAGCGAGCCCAGGCAACGCAGAATCTATTCAAATCTTGGATACGAAGTCTTGGCGTTTGATCTTGAATTGAAGAGTCAAATGACATTTCGAGAATATCTAGATGAAGCTCTTTTGTCTCCGCTGCAAATGCACGATACATTGTTGGACATCACTATATATCCACAAGCGGGTCCGTTTGGTGCCGCAGCTGGGATTAGATCTACAAACGCTGATATTGCCAAGCTTATCTTGGAATTGATTGATGGAAATCTAATTGATGATACTTTGAAAGATCGTGCTCTTAGACCTAACACTCCATCGCTTGATGGAGTGTTGCCAGCATACGGTTATTTCGCAGAAAATTCTTGGGGATTAGGTTTTGAAGTCAAGGGGATTAAGAGTCCTCATTGGATGGGGACTCTTAATTCACATTCCGCATATGGTCATTTTGGTCAAAGTGGAACTTTTCTTTGGGTGGATCCAGAGCTGAGATTGGCGTGTTGCCTGCTCACAGATCGACCGTTTGATAAGTTTGCGAAGGAAAACTGGCCGACACTTTCAGACAGTATTATTTCCAATCGGCAATTTTAGGCGGCTATGCGACGAGACATGGCAGCGTTGACGCCTCCGTGGAGGTTGACGACATCACTGTACCCGAGCGCTAGTAACGTCGCTGCCGCTTGGGTAGAGCGTCCTCCCGTTTGGCATATAACGGCAAGTTTTGTGCCAAGGGGATAACTTTTAATTCTCATTGGCAATTCGCCAAGTGGAATGTGAATCGAATCTGGAAGCTTGCCTGAGGCCAGCTCTTGACGTTCCCTGACATCTATTACGGTGTAACCAGCACTCACAAGTTCCGCGGCGCGATTTGCTGGGTGGTTCTCAAAGATCATTGCATCCTCCATGTAACTTCGTTTACTTATATGATACCATATGGGGTATAAATCACCCGCAGTAGTCCGCCTTGCCCAGAGCAAACTTAAGCTCCTATCTATTGAATTGGTTTCGATAATTATTTTCTAAAGCTTTAGGTCGTGGGTAGTAGCATTGAATATTGATGATTTATTTCGATCAAGCTTCCACAACAGCAATGACAGCACGTGCACTACACGAATACATCACAGTGTCTGAAGAACTTTTTGGCAATCCCCAGGGAAATCATTCCATTAGTAGACGCGCCCTATATCGCCTCGACGATTATCGGGAACGCGCAGCTGCGCTACTTGGATGTGCGCCGAGTGAAATATTTTTCACGTCTGGAGCGACTGAATCAAACAACATTTTAATTTTGGGCGCAGCCAAGCCAAATAAAATACCTGCATGTTCTGCAGTAGAGCACAAAGCTGTCTATTCACCAACGAAGGCCCGAAATGGGATATTGGTCAAGGTAGATGAATTGGGCCGAATTGACCAAGACTATTTTCGAGAAATCTTGAAGGCGAATAAAGATACTCTCGACGTGGTTTCAATTATGACAGTCAATAATGAAACTGGCGTTATTTTCCCAGTTGACGTATTTGCCGGCATGGTAACTAAACACGCTCCGGGCGTTGTTTTCCATACTGACGCGGTTCAAGCACCACAAATTATGGATCTCAAGAAAATAGTTGCGTCTGTTCACGCACTGTCGCTTAGCGCTCATAAATTCAACGGTCCAAAGGGTACTGGCTTGTTGTACAAAGACAAGACGGTGAAGCTTGTTCCTACGTATCTTGGTGGGAGTCAGGAAAACGAAATACGTCCGGGAACTCAAAATCTAGCGTCGATTGGCGCGATGGTTGTTGCTCTTGAGGATTCAATAGCCAACATGGCAGTCACTGTCGATCATCTCGAGCAGCTCAAGAGTCGGTTTGAGCACCAACTTATGCATTGGCTACCGCAGGCGAAAATACAAGGTCTTGATGCACTTAGGTCTCCCGCAATCACGAATGTTTTATTGCCGGGAACGATCAGTGAAGAGATGCTTTTTCTTCTAGACAGCGAGGGGCTTTGTGCATCTGGGGGTGCTGCTTGTGCATCTGGAGCGCTTGGCTCTAGTCATGTAATAATTGCCATGGGAGTTGAAGAACGTTTAGCGAAGTCTGCGCTGCGCTTCTCTTTTTCAGGGTCGAATACGTTCGAAGAAGTTGACGCATCGATGGATATTATTGTGAAGTGTTACGAGAAACTTGTCAGCAGAAGCACGACGCAAAAACAGTATTGACAGATCGTTTTAGATGCATTGATTGTCAAGACCGGGCTCTTCTCCTTAGAATACCGTAGATGTCCAATTGTAAGGTGACCTACATATGCGCCCGAGATCGTACTAATTTGGTGGCATGAAATATACCTTGAACTTTATTGCGAGGTCGTAAATCATTGGGTGTCAATAATCCAATATATGTGGTTGTCCTCATAGCTCACGCTAGTTGTGCAATCATTGGCTTTGGTACGGTTGCACTCTCCGGCTACTACGTCAGAAAAGTAAATTCTAACGATCTAGAAGCGATGCGGTATTTTGATTCAAGGCGTATTGGCCCAAGGATTTTTGTTGTGGCTGCTTTTTGTCTTGGACTGTTGTTGATTTATTTGTCAAATAATTCAACATCTTTAATTAACTCTGCATGGTTAAAGCTTGGGATCGCTGATTACGGTGTCGCAACTGCAGTGACATTTGGTTTTGTATGGCCAACTGAGGCAAAATTAAAGCGAGCGCTCGGAGGAGCCTCAAGCGCTCGCGATCTTTGCCTAGATGGTCTAATAAGACGCATTTCACTAGGAAGTTTGATTGTCGATTTGCTGGTGAGCGCTGCCTTGATTCTGATGGTAACGCAGCCAGGTTAGAAGCTTAATCAACTTTGGAGTTTGATCGAAGGTTGAGAATGCATCGGGATCTCTTTTGCCTGAGATCCCGATGCTAGCGGCCTCGTCGATTTGCTGGATAAATTATCCGTGACCGTTCGTTGCACCTGCCGCTTGTGACTGGCTGGGAATTGTATTTCCCGAAGGCGTCGTCTGGGGTACAGGTGCAGAAGTCGTTGATGTGGATGGAATCGTGGTGGAAGTCACACTTTGGATCGTTTGTTTCGCCTTATTTACGAATCCCGGAGCGTTTTGTTTAGCGGTCTGAGCGTGGGCTTGACCCGGATTGGAGGTTGTTGCACAAAGTTGAGCTACAGTCATATTCTGGGCCGTAGCGAGCGCCTGGAGTTGTGAAAATGCAGTAGAACTTAGCGCAGCGACGGTGCTTGAGGTCGAACTTAGCGACGTGACGCTAGTCGAGGTGTTTGTAGCA
This sequence comes from Actinomycetes bacterium, assembly GCA_021785005.1. Classification (GTDB taxonomy): domain Bacteria; phylum Actinomycetota; class Acidimicrobiia; order Acidimicrobiales; family Acidimicrobiaceae; genus Acidithrix. The sequence continues at coordinate 8,497 of JAJYGT010000153.1, read as the reverse complement.
TCTTGTGTTGTACCCGATGTAGTTATATGCGCGTAGGCAGTGCAAAGGCCAAAGAGACTATGTCCACTTGCCATTCCCTGATTTTCATTTGGGATCAGGGTGGAGCTAGTACTAGTTGGGCCAGCTTGAGTCGTGCTTGTAGAGTCAAGGACTGTAGTCGATGTAGTTGAGGCGGAGGACGTTGTTGACGTAGTCGTTACCTGGGTTCCTAGTGTAGGAATTCCGTGATGAAACGAAACTGGTATGAGGCCCGTCGCTGCAGCTGCGCCACCGCCGGTTAGTGCCACTGCAACTGCAGCGGTGGCGGCTTTTGTACTTAGTAATTTAGACAACACTTTTGATTTTCCTCCTGGATGCAACGCAGATCCGTTTGCTGTTTGGAACGCTTGGACTGCAAAATGCTCTCCCTCGAGCTCCGCTTTCGTTGCGGGTAACTGCGCCTTTTGCATCAGTTGTGCAACGTGCTGGAGTTCTTGTGGGATTCCATGCCCAGTTATCTTGCCGTCTAAGAAGGCTTCGATAATTTCTTGGCTTATGGGGTCCATCGTCATAACTCTTTTGAAAACGCAGAACGTGACTCAGGCGTTACATTTTTGGAGGAATTTTTTTTAGAAAGGAACTTTATGGCACGATGTTGTGTAACTCGTACTGAAGTCTCTGAGCGCGCCGTAATTTGAGCCACTTCTTTACTAGATAGTCCAGCCACGACTCTAAGCAGTAGAATCTCTGCTTGATCATCGGGTAGTCCATCAATTAATTCAGCTATAGCTTGATTGATCTCCAATTGGTCGTCAGTATCAGGAGCTTTGTAATGATCGGCAAAGCGGTAAAAGTCTTGGATGCCATCAGTTGCGGGCCGTGCCTTTTGTCGTCTGTGCAAATCGATGGTTCGCCGCCTTGCAGTGGAGAACATCCATGCGCGAAAGTCACGGTCGTCTCCTTCAAATGTTGCGATATTTTTGGCAATAGATAGCCAAACTCCCGAAGCAATATCTTCTGCTTCAAGTCTTGTGCGAGCATTTAGAAAACGCATCAATGGTGGATTAAATGCACGATAAAGCGTGGTCACGGCTCGTTCGTCTCCACGTTTTGCATCGATTATTGCTTGCCTAAGTTCCGGGGAGCTTTGGTATTCCATCGGTTCCTTTTAGTCGTCGGAAGTAAAATCGACATAACTCGTCGATTTCTAAAGAAAAGTCGAGTCAACCGAAAGCCGATTTCTAGGTCGTGTTTATTGTATTGGGAGATTTTCGGTTAAAGATCTTGGAAAGCGCCATTTATATTGTTCGGCGCGGTAAACCTAGCTCGAGTTAAGCGCTGAAAACTTTGATTTTATGGGAAGCTGACAACCAGATTAAGCCTATTCAAGACACAGCCGGTGACAAGGTTTAATCGGAGTCGAGAATTCCAGCGGGTCTTCTAGCATTGTAAAGTACTTTGGTGATTTGTATCACCGTTCTTGATCCGAAGCACGGTTCCTAATTATCCAGATTTGATCTTACCTTGGAGGCTCTATAAATGGAAAGAATTGGCCTTATTGGCCTTGCAAATTCGGGGAAGTCCTCACTATTTAATGCTTTAACTAATGGTTCAGCGATAGTAGCGTCCCATCCGTTCTCGACTACAGAGACCACAACTGGTGTCGCAATTGTTCCAGACGAGCGCTTGAATTTACTTGCCAAGCTCTCTGAGAGTCGTAAAGTGGTGTCCTCGCATGTTGAATTCACCGATTTGGCCGGACTGGTTGCTGGTTCTTCTACGGGAGAAGGACTGGGCAATAGATTCTTAGCTGGAATCAGAGAAATGGATGCGATGTGTCTCGTCGTACGATCGTTTGTCGATGAGACTGTGCCTGGAGATAATGACCCGCTTGACGCACTAGGTGTGTTGGAGCTTGAGCTTGTTTTGGCGGATTTAGCTACTTGTGAAACACATATTGAGCGCAGAAAAAAAGCCATGCGGGTGGATAAATCCTTAGCCGAAGAGGTCGCAGCGCTACAGGCGGCCGCAGAAGTCCTGATGCAAGGCACACCGCTTTATCGATCCAAGCTTCAAGCTTCGACTCTTGAAGCCCTGAAAAGCGCGTTTTTGTTGACCAACAAACCGATCTTTGTTGTTATAAACGCCGGCGAAGATCAGCTTGAAAATTCGAGGAAATACGAAGAAGAAGTCGCCAGCGCGCTGGGTAATGCTGGGCCGGTGTTATGTGTATCCGTGAAGTTAGAGGCTGAGCTCGCGCAACTAGATCCAGAGGAACGATCTGAGATGCTAGACGGTCTTGGACTGGGACAAGGCGCGTTAGCAAGGGTTGCACAGGCTGCATTTTCGCTGTTGGGTCGGAGGATGTTTTTCACGACTGGCGATAAAGAATCACGGGCTTGGACTTTCCGGGCCGGAGCCAAAGCGCCCGAATGTGCCGGCGTAATTCATTCCGATCTTCAGCGGGGATTTATACGCGCCGAGGTGATTCACTGGGATGATCTGGTAGAAATTGGCTCTTGGAACGCGGCCAAAGCACAAGGCAAAATCAGACTTGAAGGAAAGGAATATGAAGTTTTAGATGGTGATGTATTAGAGATTAGATTCAATGTGAGCAAGTAAGATTAGTTTGCTGATAATGGCGGGTCTTGGTAAATGAGGTGCCTGGTATGAGTTGGTTGCTAAAAGATGCGACAGTACTTTCAAGCGCACTCATACTCGGATCAGGCATGCACTCATGGCCGCTAGCCAGACGCAAACTTTTTGAACAAGAGCAAGCCCTAATTCTGAATCAACATCGCTTTATAACCTCGTTCTTCTTACGGAACGACTCTTTGTTGATGAAGTGTGACGAGTCTATGGTAGTAGTTTCTTTGTCACGCCTTAAGCCAAATCGAATTGGTGGCGTCTCATTCAAGACGGCGTGTTGGGTTTTAATTCCAAGTCAAATCGCTGGTCACGTCGAAGTACACATAGGGGATCAACTTGAAATTAAAAATTGACGAATTTGTGCGAAAGTATTGTATTTAATGCTTTATCTCGTGGGCACCCCAATTGGAAATCTAGAAGATATTTCAGCGCGCGCTATTAAGACTTTACGGTCGGCAAATTACATTTATGCCGAAGATACGCGTAAGACCCGTGCGCTGCTAAGTCATCTGGCAATAAGAGGAATTCCTCTTAGGCAATACAACGAAAACGTCCACGACAGAGTTGTCAGCAAAATCATTGAGCTCTTGAAGGACGATAAATCTGTTGTGGTAGTAACTGACGCAGGAATGCCAGCAATATCTGATCCAGGAACTGCGCTCGTATCGGCAGTGCTCGCTGCGGATCTTACGGTTACTGTGATTCCCGGTCCCACGGCTGAATCGTGCGCTGTTGCGCTTTCGGGGGTAGTGGACGGACCGTACTTGTTTACTGGTTTTTTGACCTTGAAGAAAAGCTCACTGAAAAAGTTTGTTGAAGCAGCGTATCTAGCTCGCGCAGCTCTAGTCGGGTATGTTGCTCCGCACGACATCGCAAAATTGGTCGCAAGCTTTTCACAGTTGCTAGGCGATGACGCGATTGCAGTTATTGTGCGAGAAATAACAAAGATATATGAAGAGCGAATTTCTGGTTCCTTTGCAACGCTCGCCACCGCCGTTCGCGTCGTAGAACCTAAAGGGGAATATGTACTTGTGATACCATATGAATCGTTAAAGGTGGATGCGATGCCAGGTGAGCTATTACTTGAGATTTTGAATGCGGCTAACCCAAAGAGCGGTTCTCGATCTGAGCGTGCGAAGACAATAGCTGCGCTTGGCGGTATTTCTAAATCAATTGTGTACGCGGCACTTGGCTAGAAGTATCGCGGGATCCACACTGTAAACAATGCGGTAATTTGGTTCGATCTGTTCAACTAGATAATTGAAGGTATTGGTAATCCGGACCTACGAATAGCCTTTGTTGGTACGGCGAAATTTTCCATTAAAATGGCTGGGTTCGCTGAATCAAATTATTTGTCTATTACACAGGGAAGTACGTGGCAGAGTTTTTCATATCAACACCTATTTACTATGTGAATGACGTTCCACACCTTGGTCATGCGTATTCAACGATAAACGCAGACGCTTTTGCTCGGTGGCACCGGGGTCTTGGGGACAAAGTTTACTTCTTGACTGGAACTGATGAGTATGGGCAAAAAGTGGCCGAGTCGGCACAGCGGGCCGCAATGCCTGTTGATGTTTGGACCAATATGTATGCTGAGCGATTTGAATCGACATGGAAGCTGCTATTAATCTCCTATGACGATTTCATTCGAACAACCCAGGATCGACACCGGATAGCTGTAAGAAAGTTTCTTCAGGCGCTTTACGACAATGGTTATATTTACCTTGGAAAATATAACGGAAGTTATTGCGTTTCGTGTGAGGCATATTACTCAAATAATGATGCGCCCGATGGCATTTGTCCAGTACACAAAAAACGGCTAGTCCAAATGGAAGAAGAGAACTATTTTTTTAGGCTCTCTTTTTTTCAAGATGCTCTATTGAAATGGTATGGCGATGTACCCGACGCTGTGATTCCTGACTTTCGCCGAAATGAAGCTTTTGCATTTATAAAAAGTGGCCTAGAAGACGTATCAATATCGCGCACCAGTCTCAGTTGGGGAATTTCATTACCCTGGGACGAAGGGCATGTTTGTTACGTGTGGTTTGACGCTTTGGTAAATTATCTAACCGGAATCGGTTATGGGAACGAAGATGCCAGCTTCGAAGCCTTTTGGGCCAATTCGCACCATGTGCTAGGGAAAGATATCATCAGGTTTCACTGTGTCTGGTGGCCGGCAATGTGCATGGCGGCGGGGTTGGAACCTCCATCAAAACTTTTGGTACATGGTTGGCTTTTGGTTCGCGGAGAAAAGATGGCAAAGTCCGGAGGCAACGGAGTTGACCCATCTGACTTGGTGGCTACTTACGGGGCAGACACGGTACGGTATTTTCTTTTACGAGAATACGTATTGGGTTCAGACGGTGACTTCTCGTTAGAGGCTATCGAGGCACGTTACGATACTGATCTCGCTAACAATATTGGAAATCTAGTATCCAGGGTGACCAATGTAGTGGAAAAATCACTAGGCGGTGTAACCCCGAAGTGGTCTGGTCAAGCTATTAAACCAGACGTTTTAGCACAATTTGTGAGTCGGGCGACAAGTGCTTGGACCAACTTCAACTCAAGCAAAGCTCTAGAAGAAGTTCAGGGATTAGTAAAAGCTACTAATGCAATGCTTGAAGATCGCGCACCATGGAAATCTAGCGACAGTTATGAGTTACAACAAATACTCGGAGATGCACTAACGGTTCTCCAGATCGTTGCGATATTAGTTTCACCGGCGCTGGTCGAAGCTTCTGTGAAAATACTAGATGCAATCGGTGTCGATGCCAAGTCTGCGCTAAATGACTTTTCTTTGTATCTTGAACCGCAAAGTTATGTCGGTGGAAGCGTCATTTCCAAAGCAGCACCGTTGTTCCCACGTCTCAAGGCTATTAGAGCCTAATTATCTAACGGAGATAATTGAAATGAATTGGTTTGATTCGCACTGCCACGTACATGAAGATCCAGACGCTAGCGCAATTGTAAGCGAATGCATGTTAAACGGCCTTGGCGGCATAATTAATATTGGCACGACGATTGAAACTTCGCAAAAGGCATTAGTAGAAACAGCTCGTCTGGCAAGCGAATTTCCTTCTATGCTCTTTGGCGCAACCGCTGGGATACATCCGCATGACGCATCTGCAGTCGATGACGGTGGGACCTTTGGAGTATTTTCGGAGTTGGTACAGGCGAACAGGGGAACCGATGTCTTGGTCGGCATTGGAGAATGCGGCTTGGATTACTTCTACGAATATTCGGATCCAGAGGTACAGCGAAAAATATTCATCAATCAAGTTCATCTAGCAAACCAAGCCAAGCTACCGCTTGTAATACATACCCGTGATGCATGGGTCGATACTTTTGAAATACTGCGAGAATTCGCACAAACGCCCATTATATTTCATTGTTTTACTGGTGGACCTGCCGAACTTGAGCGATGTTTGGAGTTTGAATCTTTTATTTCATTTTCTGGAATTGTAACATTTAAGAATGCTCAATCGACTGCAATAGCGGCGGTAAACTGCCCATTAGATCGAATTATTGTTGAAACGGATTCGCCATATTTAGCTCCAGTTCCTTTTAGAGGATCAAAGAACATTCCGCATCGTGTGTCAGTTGTAGGCGAGTTTATTGCTAATAAGCGAGAGATCAGCCCCGCTCATTTTGCAAAGCTAACGTTCGAGAATACAAGGCGCGCGTTTTCGATTGATAGGTAGATTTGGGTTCCTTTAAACTCCCTAGTCACAAGATATGTTTTTCACGAACGGCAGCGATATAGTGCTGGCGCAGGTAGTTTATATGAAGTCTTTATTGGTTGAAATGTTGTTTTAGTCAATAAAGATCGCTCGACTTGGTCAGGCATGTCGAAGATGCTTCAGTCGAATTGCGTCTGAGTTGTAAGTTAAATCATAAAAGTTTGGTGATTAACCTCTTCTTACGTAACCATAAATGCTGAATTGATGTTCCGTCAACAGCCCTTACAGAAAGCGAAATAAAACAACAGCGACTTGCGAAAATATAAATCCAGTGGCAACTTGAACGCGTGAAAGGATCTAACTTGTACGCTAATAGCTTCTGGAGAAGTAAAATCGTTATGCCCCTAAGTTTTTGCGCAGCGGTAACATTATCACCACTTCTCCTAGATACAAATAAATCATTTAACACTACTAATTGGACGCCGATGTCGGCGATAAAATCTGTTGTAACTTCGGACATGGTTTCCCAGAATTCTTCCAAAGCGATTGCGTTGAAGCGTCGAATCACGCCTGCCCGGTCATTGTCGGGCATGCTTGGTTACATTGTCCCAGTTGTTTCGGATGTTGTAGCGCACAAGATCTCGGTGCTGCCAATTGGTTCCCAAATTATTACTCAAATGCGTTCCGCCGATAAGTTGGTTCTACCTGCAATAAAGCCGCGTGCTGCTCCAGCGCTGAGCGTGGCGTCAAGTATAAGTATTAGCGAATATGGTATCGCATCGTGGTATGGGTCGGCAGCAGGTTCTTGTGCAAATAAGCAAGCTCCTTTTGGAACCATAGTATCGATACGTGTGCTTTCGACTGACAGTATCGTGACGTGTAGAGTTGATGATCGCGGTCCGTACGTGGCTGGTCGGGTGATCGATCTGTCTCCAGATGTATTTGCTAAGGTTGCGAGTCTCTCAGCTGGGTTAGTGCCGGTCGAAATATCCTGGTAATAAGCGTTGATCAATAGAATGAGCTTTGTGATTGACTTTGATAAGTAAAGGTAACAGTATCGATAGTCGCGAAGTTCGAAGAAACTTGAATAATGCTGGTCTGGTTCCAAAAAAATCGCTTGGTCAGAATTTTTTGGTTGATTCTGAAATTGCTACAAGAATTGCCAATTCATTTGTGGTACCTGGGCTTAAAATTTTTGAAATCGGACCGGGACTTGGTTCTCTGACTGGGTATTTGGCCATATTTTACAAACAGGTCATAGCGCTTGAAAAAGACGAGGCGGTCGCCGCAACTCTCCAAAAAGATCTCAAAGCGCGACACATTTCCAATGTGAACGTAATTGTTGGAGATGCTCTTAAATTTGACTTTGAGTCATATGCAAAAGAGCATCTAATTCAATCGATTATTGGCAATCTGCCCTATAACATTTCGGTACCGCTGATTCTCACGCTAGTGGAGGATGCCATTTCGTTCAAAGATATGGTCTTTTTGGTGCAAACTGAAGTTGCCCATCGGCTTTGTGCGTTGCCCGGCTCGCGAAATAGTTCGTTTACATCTTTGAAGATGCGCTTATTTACAGATCCCGAGCTTTTGTTTGACGTCCCAAATATGGCCTTTCATCCAGTGCCCAAGGTTAGTTCAACTTTAATTCGAGTTACCAGGACAAATAGATGGATCGATGCTTATGGGTTGTCAGTGCTTGACGCGACGCTACGACTAGCCAAGTCTGCATTTCGACAACGTCGTCAGATGTTGCGCAGGACTTTGTGCGCTCCTGAATTACGTAAGGCCATGTCTGTGGTAGATGTAGATGAAACCGATCGACCAGAGAATTTGAACTTGCAGGCATGGTTGACCCTAGGAAAGGAAATCCTAGATAGCAAAATCAACTTGGATCAATTCAGACAATAGCTAGGATTCATTGCTGTAATGAAGTTATTAGCTCCGGCAAAGTTGACGTTGGATTTTAGGATTGTTGGCCTCAGAAATGATGGCATGCACTTGATAGAATCGGAAATGACGAGTGTGTCGTTGTGCGACGAGATCGATTTGGAGTTTCATGATCATGATTTAACAACGTCGCAACTCACACTCAAGGATGCGTTGAATCTTGAATCGTTCGGCTTTGACATGCAATCGATTCCAGTCGACTCCGCGAACTTGGTTTTGCAAGCCAAAGAACCTTG